>CAYZFJ010000001.1:0-5176 GCA_964477705.1 uncultured Myxococcia bacterium
TTATTCTTTACTCCCAGGCAATTTGATGTCCTTGAGAATTTCCATGAGCTGATTTCCCTCAATCACTTCTCGCTCCAGCAGCGCCAAGGCCAGCTTTTTCAAATGCTCCCGATTGTGGACGATGATCTCTGTGGCCCTTGAGTGGGCAGCCATTACCAGATCGACAACCGCGTTATCAATGGTCTCAGAGGTGCGATTGCTGTAATGGGGAGCGCCTGTATCGATCCCCAGGAAGGATGGACCATCTTCCCTAGAGAATGTGAGCGGTCCAAGGGCTGAACTCATACCCCACTCAGTCACCATCCTTCTGGCCAGATCGCTTGCCCTCTTTAAATCATCGGAGGCGCCGGTGGACATGTTGTTGAAAAACACCTCCTCTGCGACCCGTCCGCCCAGCAGCACGGTGATCTTGTCCATCAGCTCGTCCTCTGTGAGCAGGTAGCGGTCCTCCAGTGGCAGTTGTAAGGTGTAGCCCAACGCTCCAAGCCCCCTAGGGATAATGGATACCTTGTGCACCCTGTCGGCACTGGGCAAAATGGCGGCCACCAGAGCGTGCCCTGCCTCATGGTGTGCTACGATGTTCTTTTCTGTATCGTTCATGCGTCGGTTCTTCTTCTCAAGCCCGGCCATTACCCGCTCTACCGCTGAGATGAAGTGGGACAGGTGGATTGTGTCCCTCCCTTCCCGGGCTGCCAGCAATGCTGCTTCATTACAGATGTTGGCCAACTCTGCTCCAGCCAGGCCAGGCGTAACCGCAGCGATTTTTATTAATTCTACGTCAGGGTCCAGGGTCAGATCTCGCACGTGGATCATCAGGATCTTTTCGCGACCTCTTAAATCAGGCCTGTCAACCAGGACCTGCCGGTCGAACCTCCCAGGCCTGAGTAGAGCCGCATCCAGCACCTCTGGCCTGTTTGTGGCTGCCATAATGATCAACCCCTGCTTGCCATCAAAGCCGTCCATTTCGGCCAGGAGCTGGTTGAGGGTCTGCTCCCGCTCCTCGTTGGTGCCCAGAGAATGGGCTCCGGACCGGGTCCTGCCTACAGCATCCAGCTCGTCTATGAAGATTATTGCAGGAGCCATTGAGCTGGCCTGCTGGAACAGATCCCTTACCCTGGCAGCACCTACACCAACAAACATCTCAACAAAATCCGACCCACTCAGGGATAGGAAAGGTACCCCGGCTTCACCGGCAACGGCTTTGGCCAAAAGGGTTTTTCCCGTACCAGGAGGCCCCACCAACAGGACGCCTTTGGGGATACGCCCCCCCAGCTTGCGGAATTTCTCTGGTGTTTTGAGAAACTCCACGATCTCATAAAGCTCTTCTACTGCTTCATCGGCACCTGCCACATCATTGAATGAGATGCCTACGCCCTGTTCTACATATAATTTGGCCCTGCTCTTGCCGATGGACATCATACCCCCTTTGCCGCCACCTCCACCGCCACCTCCACCAACACCACCTGCCATTTTTTGCAAAAAATGGCGCATGACCAGGATTACAATCATAAAGGGCAGAATCCAGAAGAAGAGTATGTTTGTAATCCAGCCACTGTCTGCTACCCCCTCGTATATTACATTGTTAGATTCAAGCACTGAGATCAGTTGGTCATCTTCGACCCGCTGCACTCTCCATGGAACCGCAGGAGTTCCCTCGATTTCCCGATTGGGCCATACGAGCAGCTCGTCTTCTTTGATGCGCACCCTATCAATGGAGCCTTCCCGGGCCAACTCCTTGAATTGGCTGTAAGGTACATCCCGACTGCTTGAAGAGGTGCGTGCAAGAAGCTGAAAGGCGAGCAGGCCGATTGCAAGCAACACGATCCATCTGCCCAGTCCCGATCTGTCGCCACCGCCACCTGTCTTATTCATTCCGGATTCTTTCCGAGTTCTGTTTTGATCCCTGTCTGTCATCAGTCACCCGTTGAAGAAGCTCTCATGGTTTCAATTTGGTGCACCGGGAAATTGATTTCACCGTCTTGACTTACATTTGGTCGGTTTCCCACACTTTATTTTAGTCCCGGAATCTGCTGATTAAAGGCTGTCTCATCTGATGGGCGGGCCGTTGCCGTGAGGAGTAGGGAAAATGAAGGTGGAGCTTGCAGGAAAGAATGTTGTTATAACCGGCGTCAGCCGGGATGTTGGTCGGGGAATAGCATTGGGGTTTGGGGCTGAAGGATGCAGGCTCAGCATATGCTCTATGGCTCCAGGTGCTGATGAGCTTGAGGAGATTGCTGCCCAATGCAGAAGAGCTGGAGCGCTAGCAGTGCTTGCCATGGTTGTTGACATGCTTGACGAGTCGTCTGTAGCTGCGTGGAGGGATGAGACCCTATCAGAGCATGGGCCTCCTGATGTGCTCATATGCAATGCGGGGGTTCTCGGTCCGACAAACCCCATTGAGTCCTATCCTGTAGAAGAGTTCGAGCGGGTGTTGAATGTGAATCTGGTTGGTACTTTTTTGGTCTGTAAAGCATTTGTCCCAGTAATGGCCCATTCGGGCAGCGGGGTTATTATGAATATTGCGTCCGAGTTGGGACGAGGGGTGGTGAGCAACATGACCGGATACATAGCCAGCAAGTGGGGCGTGGAAGGCTTTACCATGGCACTGGCAGCCGAGGTAATGAATAATAACATTATTGCGGTAAGCGTATCGCCTGGCATGGTTCATTCGGGGTTACTTGAAGAGTTGCTGGGGGCGGAGAAAGCTGCAAAATATCCGCCCCCAGAAGATGTGGGGGCTGCCATGGTGAGGCTGGTTAAACAGCTTGGTCCTGCTCAGAATGGTAAGCAGTTCGACATCTCGAGTTTCATGTGAAACATTCCGCTAACATGCGTGAACATTGCCTGCAAATCAAAAGGACCGGAGGACCTAGATAGAGAACACAGGGTCTGTCTTGATCAACTCCAGGCCTTGCCCAAGCAACCGCCTCTCGTCATCGAAGGCCAGCATGGCCAATGCTTCCTGTGTGGGATAAAAGCCGGCAGTGGAGACCTCATTATCATGGTTGTCGGGGTTGCCACTCAAGTATTCCATGAGGAAAAAATAAACTGTTTTTCTAATCGTTTTTCCATGTAGTCGGTAGGTATAGCCAATATTGCTTAAAGGGGCCAGGATGCGTCCCTTTACGCCCCCCTCCTCTTCTACTTCTCTGACCGCAGCTCCTCTCGGGGTTTCATTTTCTTCTAGGTTCCCTTTTGGAAACCGCCATTTGCTGGTTCCTTTAGGGAGGATAAGGAGAACGTTGTAGCCTTGTTCACCGCTTTTCAAAACCACTCCACCTGCTGACTCTTCAAAATGCTGCATTTTAGACCTCCTTCGCAGTGGAGTTGGACCCTGCTTTGGTGATGTGCGACCCGATTTGTTTCATGATTGGTTTTTGTGGTCGGGGAAAGGGTTTAGAAAGCCTGACACCACTACTTTCCGATTGGGCCCGTCGTGGAATAAGGTTTCAGTGGTCTGTTGTGTATTCATGGGGGCCTGGCTTTCGCTGGAATCAATCTTGATCCGGTCATATGGGTGTTCACTATCTACGCTGAATGATGTGTGGATTACGGTTTGGGAAGATAAGAGAAGAAGACATTGGTGAATATATCCTATCCCCAAATAATAGCGGATCTGCTGCAGCCTGAAGCATATCCTGAGGAAACGATCAAGGTTGAACTGCGCCAGACTCACGTCTCCTGGGTGCTGCTTACCGAGAGGTTTGCGTATAAGCTGAAGAAGCCGGTGCACTTCAAGTTTCTGGATTATTCTGATTTTTCGGTGCGCAGGCAGATGTGTGTTTTGGAGGTGGCTCTTAACAGCAGACTCTCCCCATCTGTTTATATGGGCGTGGTTCCCGTGTACCAGGTTGGAGATAGGGCTGTTTTGGGTAGATTGTCCCATGAATCTTCCTCTGCATCTCGGAATAATGACGACAACTACTACATGCCTGAAGGACAGATTGTTGATTGGGCAGTTAAGATGCAGCGACTTCCCGACGAACGGTCTCTGCAGTATCTGGCCAGGAATTCGGCACTTTCAACGGGGATCATAGATGCGTTGGCTGAGAGGCTGGCTGACTTTCACTCGTGGGCGCCCCAGAGCACGGAAGTGGAGAGGTGGGCTCAGCCAGAGGCGGTCGCTTCTCTGGTGCGTGAGAATCTGGTGGAGCTGGAGCAAGCTGCTGCCGGGTTGCTCGATCCGCAATTGGTGGACTGGCACATTAAGGTGACCGAGGAATGGTTACATGATGGTGGCATGGAACGAATGGCCCAGAGGGTACAGCAGCGCCGGTTTTGTGATGGACATGGGGACCTGCGGCTCGAACACATCTTTCTCATGCCTAACTGGTCCTTTGAGTTTATCGACTGCATTGAGTTTTCGCCCCGCTACCGATGCGGTGACATGGCCATGGACATCTCGTTTACAGTGATGGAATTGATCCACAACCGGCGAGGTGATCTGGCTGAGTGGCTATTGGTTCAGTATTCGATGACATCCGACGACTATGAGCTATATGGAGTGGTCGATTTCTATACGTATTATCGGGCTCTGGTGCGTGCCAAGGTTGAGCTGTTGAGGGGGAAGGACGCAAGCGCCAGCGAGAGGCGGCAGACGGTTAAGGCTGCACTGGATTATCTGCATCTGGCTCAGGCGGTGACCGACAGACCTGCTCAGGGAACAGTGATTGCCATGACCGGCTATATCGGGAGTGGCAAGACCACGCTGGCTACCAGGTTAGCTCAGACCATGAAAGCTCCCCTCCTTGTGCTGGATACAATTAGAAAACGGTTAGCTGGCCGGCCTCCCTTTCAGTACCAGTCGGAGCAATATGAGCAGGGTATTTATGCCCAGGATTTCACCAGGCAGGCTTACGCTGCCATGTTGAGCAGGGCTCGTAATGTTTTGGCTTCAGGTAGGAATGTAATCCTGGACGCATCCTTCAGAAAGCAGGAATACCGTCAGCTTGTCGGCCAACTGGCAGCGGATTTGGGCAGCAGGTTTTTAATGGTAGAGTGTGTGGTGCCCCGTGCTGTGCTGCTCGAACGCCTGTATGGGCGTGTGGTTGATGGGAAAGCGGTGACCAGCGAGGCTCGAGCCGGAATCCTGGACTCCTTTATTGCTGGTTATGAGCCTGTTGCCGAATTGGAAGAGGGGGAGCTGATGCGATTGGATACTACCAAGAGCCCCTTT
>CAYZFJ010000001.1:5276-75783 GCA_964477705.1 uncultured Myxococcia bacterium
CAGCGGCGCACCCAACCAGCCTGCCACACAGTTCGAAGTGGAGATCAACAAGCGACTAAGGGTGCGGGGTGTAGGAGCATTGGTGTTGTGATTGTTGTAATTAAAAGGTAATTAGAACGGGCTCCTGAGCAGATGTATCCACAATGACCACTCCGCCGCTTCCACCTACACCCTGCCATGCACCGGAATTCCAGATTCGGACCGGCTTCGCCATGCCTGGCTCATAGATTTCCGTACCAGACTCAGGCTGGTGAGTATGGCCCATTATCAGGTGATCGGGCTGGGGGTACAGGAGTGAGGTATACTTGGCTATTCCTTTGACTAGATTAGGGCTCTCTTTGAGCGCCTGGGATCTGGCCATGGAAGGAGCAGAGCCGGCTATGTACCAAGACAGTACCTTGCCAAGGATCCCTGAGAACTGACGCAGGGGCCGGTTTTGAACCTCCTCGGCCAAATGCTTGATCATGCCAGTCAGGGCTCTGCCCATGTTCTCTCCCTGGGGCTGATGGCTTATGGTGTCCAGGAGAAGCTGGAACAGGGGACGTCCAGAGAGCTGGGTGTGGGCCATATTCATGATGGAGCGGGCCACGCTTGTGGCAGCAGAGTGGAGTACCTCTAGGTTAAGGCAGCCCGTGGGCAGTATCTCTTCCAGAAAGGCGAACAGGTAGGGGGAGCACAGGTGTCCGTGGGTGAAATGGACCAAACCTCCCCTGGTGTTAATAGAGAACCCCTCCGGAAAGGTCTTGCCCGGCAGCAGGCACCTGCTGTCATGGTTCCCTGGAATAAACCTCTTGTTCGGAAAATTCAGCTCTCGGTCCAGGTTGGCAATGGCAAGTGAGCCCTGTTTCTCATCCAGGTAGGCACCGTCGGATATATCCCCCCCCAGCACCAGGATGTTCTCAGGTGCTGTCCAGCCATTGGTTGCGGCCAGGTCATTAAATTGTTTCAGATCAAAGAAGCTGTCGGGAGCACCCAGATGAAGATCTGAGATGACCACATAGAGCATGGGGTGAATCCTTTCATGTGCACCGTGCTTTATTGGCCACCGGATGGGTAATAATCCAGATCGCAGCTCGTAAAAATTGATGAAAAGAAGATGGCTGATTTGTGGTGTAGGGGAAGGTATTATGCAGTTTATGTAGCGCTTCCGGTAAAGATGTGGCGATTATCTGGACATGTTCTCATTGTTCAAAGTAAAAAGATGTGTTAAAGGTTCTCTGTTAATCTTCGGAGTTATGCGGTGATAGGGAATCGGACGCCTTTAACCAGCAGGAATAAGTGGTCCATCTAGCCGACTGCAAGGCGCCATTTTTAAGTCCATAACCCATGTATAAGCAGGATTGCCATCGAACAGGTCAACGGGAAGGCTTGTTTATATGGCATTATTGGATTTGTTTCAGACCGTTGTGAACAACAGGAAGAGGTGAACTGTGGATGCCTTGAATCCCATTTTGACAGATGCCCAGCTTAAAGCTGAGCTGAAGAAGTGTGAGTTCTGTGAGGAGAAGCCTTGTCGTGATGCGTGTCCCGCCAATTGCTCTCCAGCCGACTTCATTATGGCTGCCCGCCTGGGTGCAGATTATGACATCCAGCGATCCGCCGCTGCTATCATGACTAGCAACCCTCTGGGTGGCGTTTGCGGTGTGGTTTGTCCTGACAAATTCTGTCAGAAAGCATGCGTGCACAAAAACTTTACCAAACCAGTGGAGATCCCCGCTGTTCAGGCAACTGTTGTGGAATTTGCGAAAAAAGCTGGCGTCATGCCCAAAATGGCAGCCCCAGTTGCCAACGGAAAAAAGGTTGCTGTAATCGGTGCCGGTCCTGCCGGGCTGGGTGCTGCTGCCATGCTGGGACGCCTGGGTTATGGCGTGACCGTGTTTGAGAAGGAAACTAAAGCAGGTGGCGCTTGTTACCTGATTCCAGAACACCGTCTCTCCCGGGATATTCTCGATTCTGATATTCAGTGGCTCTTTAATGCCAGTGGTATCCAATTCAAGCCAGGCACAACCGTTGATAATCCTGAATCCCTGCTCTCTTCAGGGTTTGATGGGGTGGTTGTTGCTGCAGGTCTGCAAGTTCCTTACGCCCTGGGAATTCCTGGCGAAGGGGCTGCCATCAAGAGCCTCGACTATCTCCGTAATCCTGCTGCTACAAACGTGGCAGGCAAGAATGTGTTAGTTGTTGGCGGCGGTGCCATTGCTACGGATTGTGCGGTTACTGCAGCCCTGCAGGGAGCAGCCTCGGTCGAGATGGTCTGCCTGGAGCGCCAGGATGAGATGCCCCTTACTGCCAAAGAGCGCAATGAACTGATTCAGTATGGTATCAGTGTGACTGGCCGTACCCGACTCACCTCCATTGATGCTTCCGGCGTGAAGACCATCAAGGTTCAGCTCGCCCCTGGTGCTGCTTTCAGCCTGAAGGGGCTGAGCGATGTGGCTGGTTCTGAGGCTGCTGTTCCTGGCGTAAATGTGGTGATCACTGCTATCGGTTCCCGCAGCGGTATGGCCAAGGTCAACAATGCTCGGGTCTTTTACGCTGGCGATTGTGAGCATGGCCCCTCCACTGTGGTCGAAGCGGTTGCCGGTGGTAAGAATGTGGCTGTCGCTCTGGATGCCTCTTTGAATAATCGCAAGGCTGCTGAGCCGCCCCGGCCCCGGAAGAGCGTTCATTCGGTCCCGGGTTACAATACCTTGCCTGTGGATATCTCTGTGGACTTCTTTGGCAGGAAGCTGATCTCTCCCTTCATACTCTCCGCTGCTCCCCCTTCGGACGGCTATGAGCAGATGAAGAAGGCCTATAAGGCTGGATGGGCTGGCGGTGTCATGAAGACCTCCTTTGACAATGTACCCATCCATATTCCGGGCGAGTACATGTTTGCCATTGATGAGCACACCTATGGCAACTGTGATAACGTGTCCGGACACCCCCTTGACCGGGTGTGCGCCGAGATCAAGGCACTTGTCAAGGAGTATCCGGATCGGCTTACTGCCGCCTCTACTGGTGGTCCGGTTACCGGCGATGATGCGCATGATAAGGCTGCATGGCAGAGCAATACTCGCAAGCTTGAGGCTGCTGGAGTGATGGCCATCGAGTATAGCCTCTCCTGCCCCCAGGGTGGAGATGGAACTGAGGGCGACATCGTCTCCCAGAACCCCCGTCTCACCGCCAAGATTATCGACTGGATCCTTGAAGTGAGCAACCCTGAGATTCCCAAGCTGTTCAAACTGACCGGAGCGGTGACTTCCATTCCTGTCATTGTCAATGCAGTGAAGGAGACTATGGATAAGTATCCCAACAAGAAGGCTGGCATTACTCTTGCCAATACCTTCCCCTCTCTTGCCTTCAGAAATGGTAATAAAGCTGAATGGCTGGAAGGGATTGTGGTCGGTCTGAGTGGTAAGGGAATCACCAATATCAGCAACCTCTCCATCTGCAGTGCGGTGCCGTCCGGTGTGTACATCTCCGGTAATGGTGGTCCCATGGATCACCTTGCAGCTGCTAACTTCCTCGCTCTTGGTGCCCGTAATGTGCAGTTCTGCACCACGGTCATGAAGAACGGTTATGGTGTGGTTGAGCACCTGCATAGTGGTCTCAGTCATTTGCTCCAGAGTCGTGGCCTCAAGTCTGTTGAGGAGTTGATTGGTGTTGCCCAGCCTGGGCCGGTGACTGGATTCATGGATTTGACCCCGGTCAAGAAGATCTCCAACCCGGATCATGATAAGTGCCAGAGCTGTGGTAACTGCACTCGATGCTCTTATCTGGCTATCAAGCTTAACGATGATAAAAAGCCGGTTGTGGACGCTGCCAAGTGTATCGGTTGCAGCATCTGTACCCAGAAGTGCTTCGCTAGTGCTCTCAATATGAGAGTTCGCACTGCCGAAGAGCTTGCGGTATTGAAAGAGGATTAATTGTTTGAGATTTTCAGGTGAAAGGGCACGGATAGGTTGAAGACCTGATGGCCTTTAACCATCACCCAATCTACTACATCTGAAAAGGGGAAGGCCGGGTTTTTGCCCGGCCTTTTCTTTTTTTACTGCACAAGTGAGGGGCAAGGTGATCATGCCTGCCGTTGGGGCATGGCATGCCGCATATGCGTTCTTTTATGGCAGTTTGATGTCAAAAATTGTTTGGGCTGGTTGGGTGCACCGCTGGCGAAGGGCACGGCATGCCCTACCCCTATAGGTGTTGGGAGGGAGGAAATTGGTGGGTGAATTGCAATTGCCAACCCCGCCAACTCCGCCGGCACCCTATGCGCACTGAGCTACCAATAGATCACTTCTCACCTTCTTCTTTCCACTTTCCCCTCTACTCTCCCCTTGGCATGAAGGGCTCCGGGAACAAGATTGTTAAGCAAACTCAACACTTTCAAAAAGGATGCAGTCCATATGTGTGGAATAGCAGGCAAAGCGGTACCAGAAGGCCATCCAGGCCCATCTTCGGGGATGTTGCGACAGATGGGGCTACTTCTGCAGCACCGAGGGCCTGATGCAGAAGGGTTCCACGTGGAACCGAGGGTGGGTATGGTGCATCGGCGGCTCTCGATTCTTGACCTTACAGGGGGCAATCAGCCCTTGTATAGTGAGGATGGCAGCGTGGTAGGCGTTGTGAATGGTGAAATTTACAACTATCAGGCTGTCAGGGAGTTTCTGCGGGGAAGAGGGCATGTTTTTAAGACCAACTCTGATTCTGAGACCGTAATACATGCCTATGAAGAGTGGGGGCTTGAGTTTCCTGAACACTTGCGGGGGATGTTTGCAATAGCCCTTTGGGATTCCATCAGAACCCGCCTGGTTCTGGTAAGGGATCGCCTTGGCATTAAGCCCCTTTATTACAGTGTTCTTGCCGATGGAATCTCGGGTGAAGAGTCTGTGGTATTTGGGTCGGAGATTAAGGCAATCCTTGTGGACCCTGCCGTGGAGCACAGTCTGAACCCTGAGGCCCTGGATCTCTATCTTGCCCTCAGGTATGTACCTGGCCCGGAAACCATCCTCAAACATGTGAAGAAGCTACAACCGGGACACATTCTCACCTTGGAGAATGGGAGGGCGGGGATCCGTTCTTTCTGGGACCTGCCCGGTGCTGAGGGCCGCGATATCAGTAGCGCCCAAATGGGAACTGTCACAGAAGGCTTTGATGCTGGTCAGATGGAGCGGAGAGGGGAAGATGCAGGCCAGATTGAGCAGCGAGCAATAGAAGCCTTCCGTAAAATGCTTGAGCAGCGGGTTCAGGATCACCTGATGGCCGATGTGCCAGTGGGGGTGTTGTTATCCGGTGGGCTTGACAGTACGGCTGTGGTAGCGGTCATGAGTCGGCTGCCCCGCAATGTGCCCCTCTTCTCATTCAGCGTGGGGTATCCGTCCAATCCGGACGAGGACGAGTTGTCTTATGCCCGATTGGCAGCTCAAGTGTTAAAGACAGAGCACAGGGAAGTGATTCTGGATAGGGAGCAGGCCACCAGCCTTCTGGGTAAGATCGCCTGGCACATGGATGAACCTGTTGCAGATCCGGCAGCCATCCCTCTATTTGTGCTTGCCCGTCGGGCCCGGGAAGAGGTTGGTGTTGTGCTGAGCGGAGAAGGCGCCGATGAAATTCTGGCAGGCTACTCTATTTATCAAAAGGCACTCTCCATGGAAAAGCTGCGCAGGTTGGGCGGACCTTTGCTGCGGCTGATGGGAGGGGTGGGGAGTGTGCTCGGTCTGGCAGGAAGATATCAACGAAATTTCGAAAGGCTTGGGCTCTCCCTGCCTGACGCTTATCGTGGAGTGTCTGCCGTATTCACGGATCGGGACAGGCGCAGCCTGGGGCACGGAAAGGTACGGATTGCTGATGTTCTGGGCGAACATTTTGAGAAAGTTGTCTCCAGCACTCCCTTGTCCCAGATGCTTTACCTGGATACGAAGGTGTGGCTGCCCGATGATCTGCTGGTTAAAGCTGACAAGATGACCATGGCCCATTCCCTCGAACTGCGGGTTCCTTTTCTTGATCACCTGGTGGTTGAGTTTGCCACCAGGCTGCCATGCGAGCTGAAGATTCGGGATGGGGTAGGTAAGTATTTATTGCGGCAGGCTGTTGGCAATATGGTGCCGGAGCAGATACTTCATAGGAAGAAGAAGGGGTTCCCGGTACCTGTATTTTCTTGGTTGAAGGATAAGAATGGTTTGGGAGGCCTGGCCATGGAGTCCCTCACTTCGTCCTTATCTATCTGCCGGGATCTGTTCCCTGTAGATTCAGTTCGCTCACTGGTGGAGAGGCAACTCTATGGCGAAGGGGATGCGGGGGCCGAGGTGTATACCCTCATGTTCTTGAACGCATGGTATGAACAGGTGATCAGGGGTCGCAAGGTTTATACTGGTGGAGAACTTTGATGTTCAATGGTTCAGCCTGCGAAAAATGGCTCCATGGAAGGAACAGGAATACGGGACGAATAAGGAGGTTGGAGCAATGTGGGGAATGGATGGTGGTCCGAAAGGCGGGCAGGACAAGACCCATGCCGTGCAAACTGAACCAGCCGGGGAGCCAGGCCTGAGGCAAACGGGAAGGGGAGCGTTGACTGCCCCCCCCAGGCAGGAAGAAGCAACGGCCGTTCTCACCTCTGGCGAGATCTCCAGGTTGCTTAGCGGATGGGACATAATCACTTTTGCCAACGACTGGGAAGGGGATCCACTCTCTAAAAAGCATTTTATGAAGCTGGTTGCAGAGCATAGCCGGGTTCTCTGGGTCAACTCGTTGGGAAACAGAACCCCTAAGGCCTCAGCCTCTGACCTGAAGCGGATTGTTAATAAACTGGGTTCCTTCTTTCGGGAACATCTGGGTAATCCTGAGCAGAATATTTATGTGCTCAGACCGTTGGCGTTGCCACTCTTCGGATTACCCTGGGCTGAGAAGCTGAATCGCCATATGTTGGGGATGCAGATACGGGCGGTGATGAGGAAACTAGGCTTCCAGAAGACCCTGATCTGGAGTTTCCACCCCAGCGCTGCCTGGATTATGGGGGCTGTTAATGAGGATGCAGTGATGTATCACTGTGTTGACGAGTTTTCTGCCTTCGCTGGTGCACCCACAGAGTCGATTCTAGAATTGGAGGCCAGGTTGGCTGTGGCGTCTAATCTGGTAATTTGCTGCTCGGCTCCCCTGTATGAACGTAAAAAGAGCCTTAACCCAAAGACGTTTATGGTAAGGCACGGGGTGGATGTGGCCCACTTCCGCAAAGCCCTTGACAGTACACTCCCCATTCCCGAAGATCTGGCCCAAATTCCCGAGCCGAGGGTGGGATTCTTCGGGCTGATTGCTGAGTGGATTGACCAGGAACTTATGGGGCAGGTAGCCCGGCTCATGCCCGACGTGTCCTTTGTCTATATCGGAAAAGCAGCGGCAGATACCTCCATGCTGCAGGACGGTAATCCCAATGTTTATCTGCTCGGTCACCGTTCCTATGATCTTTTGCCTGGATATGCCAGGGGGTTTGCTGCGGCGGTGCTCCCATTTGCCCGAGGTGAGCTTGCAGATAGTGCCAATCCACTCAAGTTGCGTGAATATTTGGCTGCCGGACTACCGGTAGTCAGCACTGGCATACCTGAGGCGGTGGCCCTTGAGCCAGCCGTAAGTACGGCGGATCAGGCAGCGCCATTTGTGGGCCACCTGCGCCGCATTCTGGGAGAAAGTGTCGGGCCCTCCATGGAGCGTTCCCGGTTGATGGACAACGAGGACTGGGAACACAAGTTCAGCCAGATTATCAGTTATCTGGCCCCTCACCTATCTGCACAGACCGAGTCCATTGAGTAATACGCAATATTGTTTGAATGGATTCAGCTACTGACCACACCTACCGTTCGCTCAATAATGAAGGCAACCAATGAGGTTATTAATACGAAAAAGATCATCTTGATGATGGAGCGAGCCATACCCATTCTGCTGATTTTTCCTATATAGATACCGAGCAGGACCATGACTACTAGGACAATGGCGATTGCGGTGATTGCTGCGGGGATGGCATCCAGGAACAGGAAAGGAAGAACTGGCATCACTCCGCCCACCATTGACGATATCGCATCCATTATTGCCCCTTTGTGCACAGTCTGCTTGAGGCGTTCTTCCTGGATGGTGGCTCGCAGAGGGATGGTCATTGCCTCTTCGACCTCTTTCAGATACCGGTATTGCTCAGCATATTCAGCGGTAAAGGCGGCCCACAGGTTGGACATGCCATTGGCCATACTTCCCGCCAGACCTGCTGCAATAACGATGGTCGAATCCGGGTTGAGAGCGCCTATGACTACGCCCAGGACAGAGAGGCTTCCGTCCATGAGGCCTCTGACCATGTATCTAAGGTTCATGGATTTCTTTCGGGCATGGGGCAATCACCAGCATACCAGGCCGGACCAAGCCGGACCCAACTGCGAAAAGCTAAAGTAGCGGGTCTTAGTCGGGACCGCCTATGGGCATTACTTCTCCAATGTTGATTCTGGATGTGAGAACTCTATCAAGGGAATGTATGCTTCCTCCCAGGCCTCGGATGGTCTGGGCGATCTCATCCAGGTTCAACTCCTGCCCTTTGATGGTTAGCTTCAGGCTTTCTGTACGTGCATCGAATTCCACTACCGAAATGTTCACTGCATCGATTCCCTTGAGGGCGTTGATGGCCTGGGCATAGGTGACCACATTGGGCTCGTGGGGTTTCAGTACGTCGAGGACTAGCAGTTTAACCTTGGCATCCACTGTGTTCTCCCGTTGTATTCATGATTGGAATGATGATCCTCACAGACCATCGATCAAGTGGATACTTGTTCCGGAGAGCTTCAAGAGGAAGTGGAAGAGGGTAAAGAAGACATGCGCCTAGGTGACGCTTGCCTTTGAAAGCATGGGAGTCTACCACTGAGATCTGGCTGTATTAAAAGTAAAATGGCTTTGGTTTGTTGCTTGAATGATTTGACGGTATGCATGACCTGCGTTAATTTTCCTGATTGTTTAAATCTAATGTGAGATGTCATTCTCCCATCTCTGGTTTGCAGGAGGAACTGCGTGAATTTAGCGGAAGCACTTATTCTCGGCGCCGTACAAGGATTGACTGAGTTTCTTCCTATCTCCTCTTCGGGCCATTTGGCCTTGGGCCACTGGTTTCTGGGTGGGGCAACTGGGGAGAACGATCTGTTGTTTGATGTTTTTGTACATGTGGGCACTCTGGTGGCTGTTTTTGCCGTATTTGGCCGGGATGTACTCAAAGTGATAACAGACACTTTTGCAGTGCTGGTCGGGGTGGTCAGGACCAGGTCGTCTATGGCTTCGCTTCTGCAAGAGAAGCCCTTTGCCATGCTCGGGTTGATGATTGTGCTGGCAACCATCCCTACTGGTCTGATTGGTCTCTTCTTTGGTGACTCTCTTGTAAATCTTACCACTACACCCATCACCGTGGGTGTAGCTCTGCTGGTGAATGCCGCCATTCTCATGTCTGTAAAGGTGTTCAGGAGGACGGCTGTTGACTATGCAGGCGGTGCAGGTGATGCGGGTGATGCGGTGCCTGGTGCTGGAAGCGACATCAGGGGAGCCCGTCTCCAACAGCCTGTATCCTCGCAGGCTGTCTCCTCCGCCGCTGTCTCACAAAACCAGATACCATTTCAGGGTGTGGGGACGCTCGCCTTACTCCGTACCGTCTTAATTATCGGCATCGGTCAGGGGCTAGCCATAACAAGGGGTATTTCCCGGTCTGGAACAACCATTTCGCTCGCTCTCTTGTTGGGACTCAAACAGGAAGAGGCTGCAAGATTCTCATTCATGCTCTCTATTCCTGCCATCCTTGGAGCTATGGTTCTTGAACTGGGCAAAGTGGAGCCTGGAGCTATGCTGGTTGCATCCGGCAGCGCTGCTGCTGCAGGCGCTGGTGCGGGTATGGGATTGGCGCAGCTCTTGCCCTATGTGGCTGGGTTTGTGGTGGCCGCTCTGGTGGGGTACCTGGCATTAAAATTCCTGTTGGGTGTACTCAGGAAGGGTGGGCTGCATTATTTTGCCATATACTGCTTTGTGCTTGGAGCTACGGCTATCGCTTATTCCATCATCTAGGGATGCTGGTCAGAATTCTGGTCAGAATTGGGCAGTGGCGTGGTAGTCTGGTACTTGACGAAAATGATTGTACACACCAAGGATTTGTAGTTGACCTCCACGACGGTGATAACACCGTAGTCTCCGTTCTGGTACGGTAACTGCAGTTGGTCCAATTCAAATAGTCGCTGATTGTTCATGAGACGTTGTCCCGGTTGCCACAGCGACCGCTTCCGGGATGCACGTTCAATCAACCCAAGCTGAGTTCAGACGTCGCAATCTCAAGGAGTATCTTTGATGGCTAATGTTACAGTTAACCGGAACATCTTTAGAGAATACGATATCAGGGGAATTGTCGAGCGGGATATGCCTCCTGAGGTGGTTTACCTACTTGGCAGGGGTGTCGGAACCTACCAGCGGCGCCGCAATGTGAAGAGGGTAGCCCTTGGGAGAGACTGTCGGCTTACTTCGGACACCATGGCTGTGCACTTCTCTGACGGATTGCTTGCATCGGGCCTGGATGTGATCTGGGTGGGAGTTGTCCCTACCCCATTGTTATATTTCGCTTGCCACGAGCTGGATGTGGATGGTGGAGTGATGATCACCGGTTCGCATAACCCTGCGGAATATAATGGCTTCAAAGTACTGGTTGGCACTGAGACTATCCATGGATCCCAAATCCAGGAGATCGCATCCATCATTGAAGCCGGTGATTTTGAAGAAGGTAATGGGGTGCAGACCCACCAAGAGGTGACTACAAAATACCTGGCAATGGTGAAGGAGAATATTCGCCCGACAAAATCTCCCGTGAAGGTCCTTATCGATGCGGGTAATGGTACGGGTGGGGTTGTAGCTGCCCCCCTGTACCGCAGCCTGGGGCATCAGGTATCAGAGCTTTATTGCGAGATGGATGGGCGATTCCCTAATCACCATCCTGACCCCACCATTGAGGCAAATCTGGTCGATGCCAAGCAGGCTGTGGCCAAGGGCGAGGTGTCATTGGTTATCGCCTTCGATGGAGATGCGGATCGTATTGGTGTGGTGGATGATAAAGGCTCAATCATCTGGGGCGATAAGCTGATGATTCTCCTGTCCCGTCAGATCCTCAAGGAGAAGCCGGGAGCAACGGTGATTGGTGAGGTGAAATGCTCCCAGACGTTGTTTGATGATGTTAAGGCTCATGGCGGTAACCCCATTATGTGGAAGGTGGGCCATTCCCTCATCAAGGCTAAGATGAGGGAGACAGGTGCCATGCTTGCCGGTGAGATGTCTGGCCACATTTTCTTCAAGCACCGCTACTACGGTTATGATGATGCCATCTATACGGGGGCCAGGCTGCTGGAGATTCTCTCTGAAACCGGCCAGTCCGTCTCTCAGTTGCTGGCTGATGTGCCTGCTACTGTTTCCACTCCGGAGATCAGAATAGATTGTCCTGACGAGATCAAGTTCCAGGTGGTTGATGCAGCAGTGGATTATTTCCGCAAGCACCATGAGGTTGTTGATGTAGATGGTGTGAGGGTCATGTTCAGAGATGGAGCATGGGGTCTGGTGAGAGCCTCCAACACTCAGCCAGCCCTGGTGATGCGTTTCGAGGCCAGGGATGCGAGTACACTTACAGGTGTGCGAGCCGTGGTGGAGGATGAGGTTAATCGGCTAATGGCTTCCATGTGATTATTGGATTTGATATTTGATTTTTGTTGGTGGTGTTTTGCGTATTGGGAGGAGAGATGAAGCCGGCGTATGCAGGAGTTGATCTGGGAGGGACCAACCTGAGGGGGGTGGTCGCTGATTACAGTGGCCAGATTATTATTGAGCAGGCGGTCCCTGTTGGGTTGGACAGGGAGCCTCACTCTATAGTGGTCCGGATGGGGGACCTGGTTGGCCAATTGTCCAATAGGGCAGCAGAGAAGGGGTATTCAGTTCTCGCTGCTGGGTTTGGCATAGCAGGCTGGTACAATAATACCACTGGTATCATGACTAATTCTCCCAACCTTGGCTGGCGAAACGTCCCCTTGAAGCAGATGGTTGCTTCTACTGTCTCTATCCCCTTTTTTATATTCAATGACCTGTCGGCAGTTACATATGCAGAATATAAGCTGGGAGCAGGGAAGGGGAGCACCAATATGCTGTGTGTGTTTGTGGGCACGGGAGTTGGCAGTGGTATGGTGCTCAATGGGATGATTTTCGAGGGAACAGAAGGGTATGCGGGTGAGTTGGGGCATATCCCCATTTTTCCAGTGGAGACCGGCGAGAAATGCTCCTGTGGTGGGTGTGGTCATCTGGAAGCCTATACGGGAGGGTTTGGGATTGAGTGCAGGGTTAAAGGCCGATTTGCGATTCAGCCCGATCAGTTTCCCGGGATGGATGAGCTTACCGGAGGAGATCCTCATCAAATAACTGCGGCAACTGTGACGGAAGGGGCACGGAGAGGGTGGAAGTGGGCCCTGGACGTGCTGGATGAGGCAGCTACTTATCTGGCTATGGGGCTCTCTACCGCACTGTGTGTTCTCAACCCTGACACGGTTATTCTGGGCGGCGGCGTGATGGAAGGTTCGGAGATATACAGAGAGATGACTCTTCAGAGATTACACAAGTATGCTCTCCCCATGACCGTTGAGAATGTGGCCATACGAAAACCGGAGCTGGGGAGCAAGGCGGGCATTGTGGGAGCGGCCATCTTGGCCCGGGATCATCTCTTGTAGGCGAAAGAAAGAATAGTTGGTTGCATCAGGCAATTATTGCCATCCTTTCTGGTTTCTTCTAATTCCATTCTTAGTTTCCTGATGAGAATTGTTTGCTGGTTGGCAGGGCTCAATGTGCAGTCATGACCTGCCCAGTATAACTCTTTTGTTCATCAGCTCTTGCTGGCTAGCATCACTTATCAAATTTAAATCCAATAAAGTGCTCAAGAGCCCCATTGGCTGAGGATGGTAATGGAGGTTTGAGCAGACTGCGGACGGGTGTTTTGTGGAAAGTCGATTTATTGTTGATCTCACGGGCACAGGTGTTGGTGTAGCTGTGGAAATGGGTGGAGGTGGAGATGGCGCGGGAGAGGGATGGGTGGGGCAATGGGGAGGAGACCTATCGGATTCCCGTGTGCTGCTGACGCTGGGAGGGAAGGCGCTTGGGCTGGCCAGGCTTTCCCGTGCCGGGTTTCCTGTGCCTCGTGGCATTTGCGTGACCACTCGGGCATGGCGTCATGTGGTCTTGCATAATGTGCTGAAAAAGGTCAGATGGGCTGGGAATATCTCCCTTGCTGATAATTTGTCGAATATCAGGCAGGCAATTGTTGATGGACTGATTCCCCAAGAGTTGATGATTCAACTGGAAGATGCTTATGTGCGGCTCTCAGAGGGGGGTAGAGTTCCGCTTGCAATCAGGTCATCGGCCATAAGTGAAGATGGTCGTTCTGCCAGTTCTGCCGGGATGTTGGCGTCTTATCTCAATGTCTCTGATTTCTCGCACATGATTCGGAGTATCAAGCTCTGCTGGGCTTCCCAATGGACCCTGGAGGCGCTTTTGTATCAGCACCGGATGTTAGACCTGGTTGATGGTGAAGGTGGTGAAGGTGGTGGAGACAGAGGGAGGGAAGATGTGCAGAATTCCCTTACACAGATTGTTCCCCAGATGGCAGTGGTGGTTCAGCAGATGGTTTCGCCCCATGTGGCTGGTGTGTTGTTCTCCCAGGAGCCGGTTACTGGTATGGGCGACAGAGTGGTCATTTGTGCGGCAAGGGGCTTGGGGGAGCATGTGGTAAACGGTGAAGCTGTGGATACTTATGTGGTGGCAAAGGAAGATAAGCGGATCCTTGAATTTACAGCACATGGTCATTGTCAGCAGGGGCAGCTCAATCAGATTGATGAGCGGCTGGGAGGAGATGATAAGAGACAGGGCATAGAACAGGCTGAACGGGTAGTGATGGATGAGATCTTGTCCAGTGAGATGATTAATGATCTGGTCCAGATGGCATGTGCAGTGGAGATTGCGATGGGGGAACCCCAGGATATTGAGTGGGCTATCGCTAATGGCCAGATCTGGCTGCTGCAGGCACGCCCCATCACCACATCTGCTTCAAATCCCGCATCTTCATCCATTGACCCGCATGGCCCTGGAGGGCAGGGTGCATCTGATTCATCACAGCAGAGCCTTCAGCCACTGTTCAACCCATCGGTTAAAGCTCACCATTCATCATGCGCAGACAACGAACCGGCAGTCTGGTCCAGCGTTAATGTGGGCGAAGCATTGCCAGGCGTGGCCACCCCTCTTACATGGTCCATTATCCGAAGCTTTTCACGACGCGGGTTTCAGATAGCATTTGGTTCACTGGGGCTCACGGTTCCCGCCCGATTTGGGCTGGTTGGCAGCATCAGGGGCAGGGTTTATCTGAATATCACTGAATTCATGGATGTGGCCTCAGCAGTTCCCTTTCTTGACGTTCAGACTCTTCTCGCCCTGGGAGGAGGCTTCTGTCCACCTCGGGTGGCTGACGTCTTGCAGGAGATGGCGAGCAGAAAGAAGAAGAGAGCTTTGCCTTATCTGCTCAAAATGCCGCTGATTGCTACCAGGATGCTCTTGTCTCATCTGTTCACGCCTCTTAGGGCATCTCTCAATTCGAGAAAGCTTGAGCAGTTCCTTAAACAGACCAATGCCCAAGCGTCCCAATTGAATGATTGGTCAAGTAGGCAGTTGACTGCCAAGTTAGAAGAAACCGACAGTATTTTTACTACAACTGGTGAGGTGATGCTTGCTGCCGCTTCCAACTGCCTGGCTTCGATAATTATGGTACGAGTGTTGCTGAGGTTGGTGGTGGGAGAATCTGTCAGTCGTGAGGAGCAACGGCTCTTCGCTGGACTGGGTGTAAAGAGTGCAGCACCCGGACTGGATCTGCTGAAGCTGGCTGGTCAGGTATCCCTCTGCCCGGAATTAAAGGCTGCTCTCCTATCTGCGATTGGCCAACAGGGCCGTGGTGCTCTGGAGACGTTAAGAGAGAGTCCAGCGGGTAAGTGCTTTCTGGATGGCCCTTTCTCGGAATTTCTGGATCGGCATGGTCACCGTGCAATCCGTGAAACCGAGCTCTCTGTGTCGAGATGGAGAGAGGACCCTGTCTTTCTGCTGGGGGTCCTCTCCCGCCATATACGGGATGCTTCGGTGGAGGGGCGGGGCATGGGCGTCCAAGATGGTGGCAGCAGTACAAGTATCACCAGTGCCACCAGCGCTAACAGTGCTAACAGCACCAACACTACCACGCAGAGCAGCGCCACTTGCAGTAGCAGGCTGAGAGAGGTTGTGCAGCCTGACCATGGAGATGCTGTGGTTGTTGCTGGATGGGAGCGAGAGAATACTGCCCTCGCTCTTAGAAAGCGGGCGACCATGGAGGTGGCGTCTCACCTTCCCAGGCTGCTGCGTCCTCTCTTCTATCTGCTTCTGGGCCACGCCCAGAGTGGAACCAGGCGCAGGGAAGCGCTGCGATCAGATGTGGTGCAGTTGTTGGGCGTGTACCGGATGCTCTTTCGTGAGGCCGGACGCAGGCTCTCTCATGAGGGATATCTCTCAGAACCTGACGATGTCTTTTTTATGAAAGCTGGAGAGATTGCCCATTACCTGCACTTGCTGACCGGACAGGACCAGAAATCGTCTGGCCGTAGCGATAATGCTGGTTCTCGCATAGGTGCTGATGAATCTATTGTTCAGGCTGGGTTAGCAAAGGAGCAGAGCATGGACCGATCCGCTTGCTCCACAGATGTATTGCGTCGGAAGATCATATTCTCTCTGGACCAATCCTTACCCGAACCCCCCTCCACATTTATTGCGGGAGAGAAGCCATTCCATCATGGAGGCTCGCTGGAAATAGAATGTGTTTCGACATCGAACCACGAAGGGAAGAAGCGGGGGAGTGTGCTCCGTGGTCTGGCAGCTTCGCCGGGAAGGGTGGTCAGTCGGGTGAGACGGCTGGATAGCCCTGAACAGTGGAGTAAACTGGCGACAGGCGAAATTTTATTGATACGTAGTGTGGATGTGGGATGGACGCCTCTCTTTCTGGTAGCTGGAGGAATGATCACTGAGCAGGGAGGTCCTCTGAGTCATGGGGCTGTGGTGGCTAGAGAGTATGGGCTTCCGGCAGTAGTAAATGTGCCTGGTGCCCTAGATGTGCTGGAAGCTGGCATGTTGGTGGAGGTTGATGGGGACAAGGGAATAGTCACTATCATTGAACAATAGAACAATAAGCGGTTAGATTGGTGACTGGTTTTCAGAAAACGGAAGTATTGCTTTCCTTTCGTGTTATGCTCTGCACAGGTGCTTTGCAAGAAGATGTCTGTTTGTTCGTTTGTATTATAAGAGTTACACTCATTGTCTTGGCGCGTTTTTAGGCGGTCATGGTGGCCGAGCCGCATGTCTACATGCGTTTTTGAGAGTGTGAGGTGATAATGAATGAGAAAAATAACCAGCCCAATGATGTTGATGCGCATGTGGTGGAGAAGCAGACCGCAGGTGGGTTGGAAATCCAGATTGATGACCTTATCGCACAGGGTGTTTATAGTAATGGCATGATGATCAACTTCAATGAAAATGAATTCGCCATCGACTTTCTTTATGTGCAGCCTACCCACCCCAAAGCAAAAGTCCGTTCCAGAGTGATTGTCACCCCTGGTCAGACTCGGCGTTTTCTGCAGCTTCTACAGGAAAACGTTCAGCGGTATGACAACAGGTTCGGCAGGCAGTCCCGCATAGGTGACAACAGCGGACCTGCTGCTGCAGGCCGACAGGGAGGACCTCCTATCCATTGACAGAGTTGTCTGCGAGCATGCTGAGTTGCTGGCTGCATCGAGGATTAAAGCCAGGAGCCAGGGGAGGATTGTGCAAGGCAAGCAGGTAGTATCTGCCTCTAGATTACTTTTTATTGTCTTTATCCAGTATTTTGGGTATTTAACAAGTCGGTGTGGTAGATATTGACCCTTGAAGTTTGGTTTAATCTTTCAATGGTGCTGTAGGTGAAGTCGGAATCCTGGGGAACTATGTTTCCGGCAAATTCCTCTCTGTTGTGCGAGATAAGGCAAGGAGCATAAGATGAAGCGATTGCTGAAAGGCAAGGCTTTGAGCTTAATATTGGGTGCCACGGTTTTCTGGTCCATTCTGGCTGCAGGATGCACTAATTCGGGAGGAGGGGGAACCGCAGGTGGGGCTCTGGCTCTTCAGGACTATTCGAAGGAGTATGCAAAGGCCATCTGCAACTTCATGGATAGGTGTGTCGGAGAGAGCCAGATGGCTGCTGCGAATATGCCAAGCTTTGAAGTTTGCATAGCGTCTGTTGGCAAGACTTACCAGAACACCCACTACGCAAACCTGCTTAATCTCATCCAGGCCGGGATCACTACCTTTGACTCGGCTCAGGCCCGGGAATGCGTCAATGCCATTAAAAACGCCACCTGTGATGATAGCTCCTGGTATAAGCAGATTTGTGCTGGTGTATTTCAGGGCAGCGTGGCTGTGGGCGAGGAGTGCGTAATGGACGAAGTATGCACCAACCCACAGGTCAATCATTGCCAGTTTTCAGGAGAGTGTCCGGGCGTTTGCACACCAAGGATTGCGTTGGGCAAGGATTGTAGTGGTGCATACGATCAGTGCGATTTTGGGACCATTTGTGTGGATGATACCTGCGTGACTGCTCCTGGAGAGGGCGAGGAGTGTGGAGCAGGGATTGAGTGTGCTGGTTCGCTCTTCTGTGTGGGAGCCACTAATGGTGCCGATGAGCCCGATGGTGAGTGCAAGTCTCTCCAGGACCTGTACATCAGGGGAGAGCTGGCCACCTGTGACATCTCGAAGAATTTCTATTGTCGGGATGGCCTGCGGTGCGAATTTAACAGGGACCCGGTCAGTGACTCCGAGGGTATCTGTATGAAAGGTGGAGCAGAGGCAAATTCCGCCTGTTATCCTTCATTCCCGGATCCCTGCCCCGATGGTTTTTATTGTCAGGTAACTACACCGGGGCGTGCGGGCAGGTGTAACGAAGTACCTCTCTATACGCAATCTTGTCCTGAAGGCAGGTGTGCCTGGCCAGCAGTGTGTGTTGAGGGTTCATGCCTCTTGCAGGTGGAAAATGGGCAGAATTGTGGTGGCAAGAGTCCTGTATGCCACAGCAACACATGTATTAATGATATCTGTGCCGCCCCAGATCCCTGCGAAGGATTCTGATCACCCTTAAACACCACATTATAGGTTCATCCCCCTTCAATCTTCTCCTTTAGCTTTCACTTTCACACCCCCATACATTTCTTTGTACTGCCAACTTTTTGCCCTTTAACGTCCCCATCTAGCTTGTGTTCCATGACATGAGCTGAGCTTCCACCTGTAAATATTAAACAGTGTCACGTGGAACTTTGGGTTTGTGAATATGCTTAACCGAACACACATTCGGCATGCCGTGCCTCATGTACAGGAGTCTAAGTTGGAGCAAGGACTTCTGGGGAGCAATGTTCAACAGCCAGGTGCATCAGATGAAAAGGTTGATATTGCCCTCGGATGCGCTCTCGATGTATGTGGCCACGCCACCTTCTTCAACCCCGTCTATCAGCTCTTCACGTTTCAGCCCCATCACATCCATTGACATGGTGCATGCAACCATACGAGCCCCATTTTTCATGGCAGCATCCAGGAGCCCAGGCAGAGAATCCACATTTTTCTGCTTCATCACATGTTTCATCATGCTGGTGCCCATACCAGCCATATTCATCTTGGATAAGGCGAGCTTTCTCGGCCCCCTTGGCAGCATGAAACCGAACATTTTTTCCATCAGATTCTTGCGTGTCTTGACCGGCTGATCCTTGCGCAGCAGGCTCAGCCCCCAAAAAGTGAAGAACATGACCACCTTCATGCCCATGGCAGCCGCACCATTAGCGATGATAAATGCCGCCATAGCCTTGTCCATGTCGTTGTTAAAGACGATGATGCTCAGTTGCTGAGAGTGACCACTTTGGGCCGTAGTGTTGCCAAGGGAAAACCCGGTAGGAGCACCATGAATCATGTTGGTAGCCGGGTCTGCAGGAGATGTGCCATGGCTGATAGTGGCTGTATATCGCCCATTGTTAGCGTCCACTGATATCAGCTTGTGGCCGGCTTTGCGACACCAGGCTGCTGCATCAGCCGGGAATCCGGGGTCTGTGGCGATAACCTTCAGGATCTGGCCTGGCTTTAGGGAATCCATCTTCTCTCTCATGCGCATCAGCGGTCCGGGACACTGGAGGCCGCATGCATTAAGCACAAAAGTATCCATTCCATTTTCCTGATTAGTCTCTCTATTCATCTGGTTACTCTCTCCTGAGGTCATTGATGGAGCAGCAGGTGATGTCTGGACCGCCATGGCTCTGTCGCTGTTCTCTGGGGAATCGCACATTCCGGTGGTAAGCGGCTGAGAGGGCATCTCAAATTGAGGCAATTGACCCGTATACATGAGCCAGGAGGTGTAACCGCCGACCAGATTCCTGGCGTTGAATCCACTCTGAGTCAGAATGCGTTGGGCCGTGTAGCCTCTTAGCCCAACACGGCAATAGGTGATGTACTCCTTATCGGCAGCGAGTTGACTTATGCGATCTCTCAGCTCATCTACCGGCATGAGAATAGAGCCGGGAATATGCCCTGCTTCATGCTCTTCCAAGGTGCGCACATCAAGGAGGACAGTGTTATTTCCCTTATCGGGTGCGTATTCACTTTGTTTCAGGATTTCTTCCAGTTGGGCC
Organism: uncultured Myxococcia bacterium; assembly: GCA_964477705.1. Lineage (GTDB taxonomy): Bacteria > Myxococcota_A > JAVEVO01 > JAVEVO01 > CAYZFJ01 > CAYZFJ01. The sequence goes on from CAYZFJ010000001.1 coordinate 25,037, forward strand.
GATTGGATGGGGCGATGGTCGCCTCGAATCATATTGGCGGCTACGAACCCGATCATATTGACTGGGTCTTTGGCAGAGTTGAACGGTGGTGCATAGGCCAGCTCCAGATGTTCCAGATCAAAAACGGTCAATTTACCTGCTATTGCTGTGGAGATCACATCGATTCGTTTATCAACCCCTTCCATACCAATGGCCTGAGCTCCGAAAATTTGTCCGTTTGTCGGGTTGAAATACATCTTGAATGTGATTGGAGAAGAGCCGGGGTAGTATCCGGCGTGATTCCCCGGGTGGATTATAGCCGTCTCAAACTGGGTCCCGGCGGTAGTGAGCGCCTTTTGGTTGAGCCCTACGGTTCCTGCTGCAAGATCGAATACCTTGCAGATGGATGTCCCGGAAGTGCCCCTGTATCTGCTGTCCTTGCGGCCAAAAACCTGGTCTGCTGCAATGCGACCCTGTCTGTTGGCGGGGCCGGCCAGGGGAATCAGCACTTGCCTATTGCTGATGGGGTTTGTGACCTCAACGGCATCGCCCGCTGCATAGATGTGTTCATCGGAGGTCTCCATGCGTTCATTTACCTGGATGCCTCCGGTGATACCAAGCTGGAGACCGGCTTCTTTTGCGAGGGCGGTTCGTGGGCGTACACCCGCTGCGACGATGACCATGTGAGTGTTGAGAGAGGACCGTGTGCCAGCCTTGTCCTCCAGGTTGACAGTCAAGCATGTCTCTGGAGAGGGCTTGGTGTTGAGGCCAGTGCTAACCTTTGGGGCGATCGAGGTGAGCTTGGTCTCCAGCTTCAGATCCACCCCGTGCAACCGGATGTTCTGGTGTAGAAGCTCAGCCATGTCCCTATCTACGTTAGGCAGTACCTGAGGACCGAGCTCGATCATGCTGACTGCAAGTCCACGCTGCCTTAGATTTTCTGCAACCTCAACACCGATGAAACCTGCCCCCAGCACTGTGGCATGCTTTACCTGGTGGTTCTTGATCCAACTTATAATCCCGTTCATCTCGGTAATGGTCTGGAGGTTAAACACATTCTCCAAGTTGAGACCAGGCAGGGGAGGACGGAATGCCTCTGCGCCGGGAGCCAGGATCAGCTTGTCATAGGAGAGCTCATATTCCCTCTGCTCCGGAACGATGAGCACCTTGAGCAGCTTCCGCTTCCTGTCGATGGACAAGACCTGATTATTGGTGCGCACGTCTATGTTGAACCGTGCTTTAAGGGATTGTGGGGTCTGGACGATGAGGGCTCCCTGCTCTGGGATTACGCCTCCAATGTGGTATGGAAGACCGCAGTTGGCAAAACTGACATGGGGGCCCTTTTCGAGAATGATGATCTCTGCGCTCTCGGAGAGGCGGCGTGCGCGGGTGGCGGCAGATGCGCCACCTGCCACACCTCCCACAATTACCAGGCGCATGGGAGGACGGGAGGCTGTCATTGTATATCACCTTTCTTGCATGTCGTTATGCAGTTGAGAAGGACTTTCATGTTGGGATTTGCATTCTCGTAAATCCGGAGGTTTCCGTTCTTAAGTACTTTGACCAGCTTTGCCTGGCGCAGAATTCTCAAGTGCTGTGAGATGATGGCCTGTTCCATGTTCATGACCTCTACAATGTTACCAACCGTCATGTTGCATTGGACCAGATGTGCCATGATGCGTATTCTGGAAGGATGGCCCAGGGCTTTGAGAACCGATGCTACGTGCTCCAGCTCTGTACCTTCCATGTCTTTTATTGGCATAGCAATACCTTGGGAAAATTCATATAGCATTTCATATATATACGATTCGCTATATTTGCAAGTTGAGTTGCATAATAATATTACATTCGTCGGGCATTTGGCTGGATAACAAGGGGTAAGGGGGAGGGGCGAGGCTGCTCTGCCGCTGTAGGGGCACGGCATGCCGTGCCCTTCGTTAGCGGTGCACCCAACCTGCCCAAACAATTTTGTGAAATCAAACTGCCTTAAAAGAACACGCATGTGGCATGCCGACCCCTCAAGTTGCAAAGAACAAGAGGAATATTATGATTCTTTCTACTTTCCTCCCGCCTACTCCACTTCAAGCAGGAGGGCTGCACCTTGCCCCCCTCCAATGCAAAGCGTAGCCAGCCCCCTGTTCTTTCCAGTGCGGACCAGCTCTTTCAGGGTGTGGAGTACCAACCGGGTGCCGGTCATTCCAACCGGGTGACCTAGAGCAATAGCACCACCCATAGTGTTCAGTTTGTCCCGGTCTATGGAACCTATCCTGGAGGAACGGTGTAGATGCTGCTGGGCAAAGCTGTCCGAATCAAATGCTAGCTCATTGGCGATCACCTGAGCCGCAAATGCTTCATTGATCTCCACCAGATCCATGTCTCTTATGGTAAGGTTGGTACGGGCCAGCAGCCGAGCCGTTGCATACGTGGGGCCAAGGCCCATATGAACTGGGTCGGTTGCTGCATATGCGTAATCAGTCAAATAGCCAAGAGGTTTCAATCCTCGTTTTTTAACCTGCTCTTCTCCTGCCAACAGCAGGACGGCTGCTCCGTCGGTGAGAGGGCAGGCGTTACCTACAGTGACTGTTCCCGATTCCAGGTTAAAGTATGGCTTGAGGCGAGCCAGCTTCTCCATGCTCTGGTCTGGCCGGAAGCCTTGATCCTCCACGATGTGACGTGGAGCATCTCCGGGGATATCCAGGCCAGTAATCTCCCCTGCCAGCAACCCCTCCCTAGTAGCCCTGGTGGCCAACTGGTGGCTGCGGAGGGCAAACTGATCCTGGTCGGAGCGACTGATGTTGAATTCTTTAGCCAGCAGGTCAGCCGTATCGCCCATCATCATCCCAATCAAGGGGTCGTAAAGCCCCTGCTGTATGCCTACAACCGGCTTGAGGTGACTCATGCGAAATTTGGTAAGGGCCTTGAGCTTATCGGCCGTTCTCTTCGACTTCCATAAGGCTGATATGAAATCCGTATAGCCTCTGTTGAAGATAAGGGGGATGTTGCTCATGCTTTCTGTACCTCCGGCTAGAACGACAGATCCCCTCCCTGCCTGGATCATGTCGGCTGCCGAGGTGATGGATTGCATCCCTGAGCCACAGTTGCGCTGAACCGTAAAGGCAGGTTTGTCAACTGGTAGCCCTGCCTTGACAGCGATCACCCTGGCGATATTAATGGCGTCCATGGGTTGGGCCACATTGCCGAAAATAATTTCGTCCACCTCTTCTGGTTTAATGTGGCCACGTGAAACAATCTCTCGGGTCACATGAACACCAAGGTCCACGGCATTAAGGGCGCAAAGAGCAGTCCCTGCCTTGGCCATTGGAGTTCTTGTCCCGTCTATTATGGCTATTCTGTTTTTCATGTTCGTTTCGCAGTAAGCAGGCCTAGACAGGAGAAACACCTGTCGCTGTGTCATCATAGAGCGTCGGGCAGTGACCATGTATGAGCGCCGGCACTCGCAAACCTGATCATCCATCCTAGCATGATATGTTCAGGCAGGCCGAATTTTCTTGGGTGTCCTTGCTGCTGTCCGGATTCTGCGTCCGGTTTCCGGTCATTTTCCACAGCTTTCTATCCACTCTAGCAGGATCTCATCTGAGGCAGGTGCTGTTTACCTGCCATTACAGCGATTTGATAAACTCAGACCAGTTGGCCTGTTTGTTGCTGACCATGGTGCTTGCTGTTCAGGGACCCAGGCAGACACAGAGAGGGGGGCATTATGCGACTAAACAGGCTGAAAAGGAGGGATGATATGGTCGACATGGATAAATGGCCAACTGAAGAGAGGCCACGGGAGAGGATGATTTCTTCAGGAGTTGAAGGCCTCACTGATGCGGATCTTGTGGCTATCTTGATTGGTGTAGGTGGGCGAGGGCGGGGGAATGCTTCCCAGCTTGCGTTAGAACTGTTGGGGGCTTTTGGTGGACTGGCAGGCCTTGAGAAGGCTGGGGTACAGGAGCTGTCCAAGGTGGCGGCGGTTGGAGTGGCCAAGGCATGCAGGATTAAGGCTGCGTTAGCCCTAGGCAGACGTTCAGTATCTGCGAATTGGAACAGGGGAGAGGCATTTCGTTCAGCCAGGGATGTTTACCAGTGCTACGGTCCCCTGCTTGGAGGCTTGAAAAAGGAGGTCTTTCTGGCCATCCCCCTGGATACTAGAAACCGCAGACTTGGTGAGGTAAGAGTGGCAGAGGGTACTCTCACCTCGTGCCCGGTTCATCCAAGAGAGGCATTCGTTCCCTTGATGCGGGAATGTGCTGCTGCTGCCGTGTTCATCCATAATCATCCAAGCGGAGATCCCACACCCAGTGGGGATGATATTGCCTTGACTATCAGGCTCCGGGATGTGGGTGAGCTGATTGGAATCAGGGTGCTGGATCATGTGGTGGTGGCCTCTGAAGGGTATGTCTCTCTGGCTGAAAGGGGCGTAATCAAATGAATGTGAGGCCTCTCAAAATAATTAAATCGATTGGATCTGTGAGCAAAACAGGCTGTCTCATTCTGAGGTTGTCCCAAGCAATTGCCGTGATAGCTTGTACAGTCATAGTGACCGCCTGCGTGGGTGATGGGGAGATGGGGACTCCTCATGGTTTAAAAGATCAGGATGGTGAAGTTGAAGTGCGTACTTCGGATAAGCATCGGGTGCCAGGTGAAGATTACCCAGATAAGTGCTCTCTCCCACAGGCTCCTATCAATTCTTCCGACCGGTTGAGAGAGCCTGCTGAACATCAAAGAGTCGAAGAAGAGGCAAAAGTTAATCTGTCAAACTGGTCATCAGCGCAGAACAATATGGATTTCGCCGGTGAGGATAGCAATATCTGCTCCCTCAAGGGTATCTTCGTTGTGGACAGGATAGTGGAAGGATGGGTAGTGCTGTTAGCTGTTGAGGGGTCAGGGGCTTGGTGCCAATGGATGGAGATTCCAAAGGACTATATGCCGGAAGGAATCCATGAGGGGAGCGTTCTGGTAGACGGACAGGTTTCAATTGAGGAGGAGGAACGTATCAGGGCCAGGATCAGTCAATTGCTGGAGAGACTGATGGGCCATACTGAGCAGGATAGACCCAGTGACGACCAGGCAGGGAGTAATCTAGCCAATGATAATAAGAGGGATTGGTATGGGCATGGGGATGGGGGAGAGCAGGTCATTAATCTTTAGTGCGGCAAAAAAAGAAAGAGGGGAAAGCTTTTCGGCTTTCCCCTCTTTGCAAGATCACTTCTACTTCTTGTTCCGGCGCTGGTGCCTGGTCCTGGCCAGCATCTTCCGGTGCTTATGCTTGCGGATTTTCTTCCGCCGCTTTTTAATAACTCGGCTCATTGTCTCTCCTAGTTCCAGTCGGGGAATGGTTCTTTTTATTCCCTGTGGCGAAATCAGGAATTGGTACCGCCGGTCAGGCTGGCACTATAACCTTAAGTTTTTCAAAAATTTTGGAATCAACCAACGTGTGATCAATTCACAAAGGATGCTTTGCAGTCAGAGATTAACCGTTGGCTGCAGCTATATCCCGCGTTGACTCACCGTTTCGGTGATCATTAGATTTCCGCTGGGTCTCTCCGGTTGCGGGAGGTGTGACCACCATCCTCAGCTTCTTATATTTGGCCAACCCGGTTCCTGCCGGAATCAGACGGACCATGATAACATTTTCTTTTAGCCCACGCAGGAGATCAAATTTGCCCGATACAGCCGCATCGGTCAATACCTTGGTGGTCTCCTGGAATGAAGCACCCGAGATGAATGATTCGGTTGACAAGCTTGCCTTGGTGATACCAAGCAGCAGCGGCTCTCCGATTGCGGGTTGGCCGCCATTTGCCAGCACCTTGGCATTCTCAGTCTCGAATTTCCACTTCTCTACCTGCTCATCAATGAGAAACTCGGTATCACCCACATCCTTGATCTTTACCCGACGGAGCATCTGACGAACGATAATCTCAATATGCTTGTCGTTGATCTTGACGCCCTGCAAGCGGTAAACCTCCTGCACCTCGTCAACCAGATACTTGGCCAGTTCTTTCTCGCCAAGGACCTTCAGGATGTCGTGGGGATTAGAGGAACCGTCCATGAGCGGTTCACCGGCCTGAACTCGGTCACCATCGTGCACGGTCAAGTGCTTTCCCTTAGCGATGAGGTATTCTTTAGCCTCACCCACTTCAGGAGTAATGACCACCTTCCTCTTACCCTTGGTGTCCTTGCCATAGGAGACCACACCGTCGATCTCAGAAATGACTGCGTGCTCCTTGGGCTTCCTCGCTTCGAAGAGCTCAGCGACCCTGGGAAGACCACCGGTGATGTCCTTGGTTTTGGTGGTTTCCCTGGGGATCTTTGCGATGATGTGACCAGGCTGAACCTCGTCGCCGTCACTCACAAACAAGTGGGCGTGGACCGGGAGCTGGTAGCGGGCATCTGCTCCTGCTCCAGCATCCTTGGAGCCCCTCTTCCCCTTCTCCTTGGTGACAATGATTGCCGGCCGGAGGTTGGGGTCTTTCGACTCGGAGATGACGTTACGGCTCAGGCCGGTAACTTCGTCAACCTGCTCACTCATGGTGAGCCCTTCGGTAATATCCTCAAACCTGACAATACCGCCTGTCTCCGTGATAATGGGCATGGCAAAGGGGTCCCACTCAGCCAGGGTCTGGCCGGGAGTCACCTTGGTATCTTCAGGAATCAGCAAACGTGAACCGTAGGTCAGGGTGTACCTTTCCCGCTCTCGGCCACTGTCATCCTTCACAACCAACTCGGCATTCCGGTTGAGGACGATCAAGGTGCCATCAGGTCGTGCAACCGAGCTGAGATTCTGGAACTTGACGGTTCCTTCAGTGCGGGTTTCAAGTGTGGATTGCTCCGCCCGCCGGCTCGCCGTACCACCGATGTGGAAAGTACGCATGGTGAGCTGGGTTCCGGGTTCTCCGATTGACTGGGCAGCAATAACGCCCACAGCCTCACCCACATTGACCATCCGTCCCCGTGCCAGGTCACGGCCGTAACACTGTACGCAAACCCCATGGGCAGCCTGGCATGTGAGCACGGACCTGATCTTCAGGCGGTCAATACCTTCTTCCACAATTTTGGCCACCTTGCTCTCGGTGATTTCTTCATTGGCCTGCACAATGACTGAACCGTCAGCAGCCTCAATGTCATCAATAGCAACCCTGCCGAGCACACGCTCTGACATGGGCTGAATGATCTCACCACCTTCGATCAGGTTGCCAATCTCGATTCCGTCCAACGTTCCACAGTTCTGTTCGGTGACGATACAGTCCTGAGCAACGTCCACCAATCTTCTGGTAAGGTAACCGGAGTTGGCAGTTTTCAAGGCAGTATCAGCCAAACCCTTACGGGCACCGTGAGTGGAGACGAAGTACTGGAGGACGCTCAACCCTTCACGGAAATTGGCCACAATTGGTGTTTCAATAATTTCACCGGATGGTTTGGCCATCAGACCACGCATACCGGCAAGCTGCCTCATCTGCTGGGCTGAACCTCTTGAGCCGGAGTCCGCCATGATGTAAATGGAGTTGAAAGAAGGACCACTGCGGGTAACCGTCTGTCCAGATCCATCCTCGCCGGTGTACTCGCTGGTTCCGATAACACGCATCATCTCAGCGGCGATGTCTTCTGTGGCCTGAGCCCAGATGTCAACGACCTTGTTGTATCGCTCACCCTGGGTGATGATACCCTCTGAGTACTGATCTTCAATTTCCCGAACCACGTCAATGGCTCGGTTTACAATAACAGGCTTCTGGTCTGGTATAACCATGTCGTCGATACAGATAGAGATACCCGCTTTGGTGGCATATTCATAACCGAGGGTTCTCAGTCGGTCTGCCAGGATTACAGTCTCTTTCTCTCCGCATCGCCGGTAGGCATTGTCGATCAGGTCTGCCAGGGCTTTCTTGTCCTGCACCTTGTTGATCTGGGTAAAATCAAGGGCCTTGTTGCCTGTTTTTTCTTCGTAGGGGATGATTTCCCACAGCAGAATACGTCCCACTGTGGTAGTTTCCATCTTCCCGTCCATACGAACTTTGATCCGAGCCTGCAGGTGTACCTGACCGGCATCATAGGCGATCCGCACTTCATCAGGATTTGCAAACACACCACCGATGGTCCTGCCCTGTTCATCCTCCTTGAACTCACCAAAGGCGAAAGGACGTTCCCTAGTCAGATAGTAGCAACCGAGAACCATATCCTGGCTGGGAATGATGATCGGCTTACCGAAGGCAGGGCTGAGGATGTTGTTGGTGCTCATCATGAGCACCCTGGCTTCCATCTGGGCCTCAATGGATAGAGGCACGTGTACCGCCATCTGGTCGCCGTCGAAGTCAGCGTTGAATGCGGCGCACACCAGGGGGTGCAACTGGATGGCCTTACCCTCAATCAGAACAGGCTCGAAGGCCTGAATGCCAAGCCTGTGCAGGGTAGGGGCCCTGTTGAGCATAACAGGGTGTTCCCTGATAACCTCTTCCAGGATATCCCATACCTCGGACTTCTCTTTTTCCACCATCTTCTTGGCACTCTTGATGGTGGTTACATAGCCTTTCTCTTCAAGCTTGTTGTAGATGAAAGGCTTGAACAGCTCCAAGGCCATCTTCTTGGGAAGCCCGCACTGATGCAGTCTCAGGGTAGGGCCGACCACGATGACCGATCGGCCTGAGTAGTCGACTCGCTTTCCGAGCAGGTTCTGACGGAAACGACCCTGTTTGCCCTTGAGCATATCGCTGAGGCTCTTAAGAGGTCGCTTGTTGGGGCCGGTGATGGTCTTGCCTCTCCGCCCATTGTCCAGTAGGGCATCTACTGCCTCCTGGAGCATCCGCTTTTCGTTGCGGATGATGATCTCAGGTGCGTTCAGCTCTTGAAGTCTTTTCAGCCGGTTGTTTCGGTTGATAACTCTCCGATAGAGATCATTGAGATCGGATGTGGCAAAACGCCCGCCATCCAGGGGGACCAAAGGACGCAAATCCGGTGGAATAACCGGAATCCGTTCCATGATCATCCACTCTGGCTTGTTGTTGGAGTCCCTGAAGGCCTCCACCACCTTGAGGCGCTTCGACAGCTTCTTGCGCTTGGCCTCGCTGGTGGCCTCACGCATCTCCTGACGAAGCTCGTTTGCTAGTGCCTCAATGTCCAGGTCTTTGAGCATGTCGCGAATGGCTTCCGCACCCATGGTGGCTTTGAAAGCGTCGTATCCGAGATCATCGACCAGCTTCTGGTACCGCTCTTCGGACAAGACCTCACCCTTGCGCAGGCCAGTCAGCTTCTCATCGCCAGGATCCTGGACCATGTAGGCTACACAATACAGGACCCGCTCGACCTCTTTCAGGGTGATGTCAAGCATGTTACCGATTCGGCTTGGCAGGGATTTCAGGAACCATATATGGGCAACGGGTGTTGCAAGGTCGATGTGACCAAGCCTTTCACGCCGTACTTTCGATTGGATAACCTCGACGCCGCACTTTTCGCAGACAACGCCACGGTGCTTCATGCGCTTGTATTTGCCGCAGTTGCACTCGTAGTCCTTAACGGGACCGAAGATCTTAGCGCAGAATAGACCATCTCTCTCCGGCTTGAATGTCCGGTAGTTGATGGTCTCAGGCTTCTTCACTTCGCCGTGGGACCACTCTTCGATCTTCTCTGGTGATGCCAGAGAAATCCTCATTGCGCTAAATGACAATGGATCTTTGGGCTTTTCGAAGAAACTAAGGATATCTTTCATGCCGCCTCCCGGGAATTATATATTATTCCCGTGTAGGATTACTTATTGCCGACAAAGTCAGTCCAGAAGGAGGGCTCTGTGGGACTTTAGATGGAAAACATGACAGATTGGAGTGGGCTGCCGGCAACAAACAACTGAGATAATCGCAATGCCAATAGTATTAGCTAAGCAAGAGCAACCACAACAGCATCGACAACGAGATGAATCAGATTAAGGACCAGTGCAATTGTCTGTTGCGGGCAGCCTTTCTCCGTATATTCTATCAGTTGGCCCCGGCTCCTGCCGCAGCCACAGCTTCCCTTCCAGTATTCTGCCCGACGGTTTCAGCCGAAGACTTATCTGTCTTGAGCAAGCTTTCGGCTTCTTCTGTCTCCAGCAGTTCCACATCAAGAGCCAGGCTTTGCAGCTCTTTCAGCAGAACATTGAAGGACTCGGGCAGGCCACTCTCAAGGGTATTTTCGCCCTTGACGATGGCTTCGTACATTCGGGTACGACCGGAAACATCATCAGATTTAACGGTCAGGAACTCCTGGAGAGCATAGGCAGCGCCATAGGCTTCCAGCGCCCACACTTCCATTTCACCAAGCCTCTGACCACCAAACTGGGCCTTGCCACCAAGGGGCTGCTGGGTGACCAGGCTGTATGGACCGATGCTCCTGGCGTGAATCTTGTCGTCAACCAGATGGTGCAGTTTGAGCATGTAAGCAATGCCAACCGTCACCTTGTTGTGGAATGCCTCACCTGTGCGGCCATCATACAAGGTGGTCTGACCGCTTCTGGGAAGCCCGGCAAGTTCCAACATGTCCTTGATCTCGTCTTCGCTGGCTCCATCGAAAACTGGTGTAGCCAGGAAAACTCCCTTTTGCAGCTTGTGCGCCAGAGTGTGCAAGTCATCGTCAGAGAGACTATCAACCATCTTGGCCAATTCGTTGCCGTTGTAGATGGACTTGATCTTCTCTTTCACTGCCTGGGTTTGATTTGCCTCGATCAGTCTGCCGATCTGCTCTCCCAGGTTCAATGACGCCCATCCCAGGTGGGTCTCAAGGATCTGACCCACGTTCATACGAGAGGGAACGCCAAGAGGATTGAGGACCAGGTCAACAGGTCTGCCGTCGGGCAGGTAAGGCATATCCTCTGAGGGCAGAATCTGGGCAATAACACCCTTGTTTCCGTGACGTCCGGCCATCTTGTCGCCAATGGCCAGCTTGCGCTTGATGGCAACATACACCTTGACCATCTTGATCACGCCCGGAGGGAGCTCATCACCCTTCTTAAGTTTGCTGATTTTGTCAGCAAATACCATCTTGATCTGCTGGATCTGATCCCGCATGTTCTCCAGGATCCGCTCCACCTTATCTTCGGTATCTCTCTCATCACCCAGAGTGATCTCTTCAAGGTACTTTTTCGGCAGAGAGGTGAGCGCCTCGACTGTGAGCACTTGCCCTTTGTTCAAAAGTACCTTGCCTGACTCATCAACAAGCCTGGCGGCAGTTTCTTTGCCGGTGAACAACTCAACCACTCGACGGTAGGCAGAGTCTTTGATGATCTTGATTTCGTCATTCTGATCTTTGAGGAGTTTAGCCTCCTCCAGATCCTCGATGTCCTTGGTTCTCTCGTCCTTGTCCGCCCCTTTACGGGAGAAAACCTTGGCATTTATGACGGTTCCAACAACACCAGGTGGCACTCGCAGGGAGCTATCCCTAACATCGCCAGCCTTTTCACCGAAAATGGCTCGGAGCAGCTTCTCTTCTGGGCTGAGCTGAGTCTCTCCCTTGGGAGTGATCTTGCCTACCAGGATATCGCCGCTCACCACCTCTGCGCCAATACGAATAATACCGCTCTCGTCCAGATCCTTGAGTGCCTCTTCACCAACGTTTGGGATGTCGCGGGTGATCTCTTCTTTGCCCAGTTTGGTATCCCGGGCGATGCACTCAAACTCTTCAATGTGGATTGACGTGTAAACGTCATCCTTCACCAAGCGCTCACTGACGAGAATGGAGTCTTCATAGTTGTAACCGCCCCAGGGCATGAATGCGACTAGCACGTTCTGTCCCAGAGCCAGTTCTCCGGTATCGGTAGCAGAACCATCGGCCAGAATATCACCCTTCTTCACCCGGTCACCCCACTTCACAATGGGCTTCTGGTTGAGACAGGTGTTCTGGTTCGACCGCTGGTATTTGAGCAGGTTGTAAATGTCAGGCTTGGCGGACACCTCAATATCTTCCGCACTATCATCAACTTTAATGACGATACGGCCTGCATCCACGCCCTCAACAACACCAGCATGCCGGGCTACAACGGTCACCCCTGAATCCCGGGCAACCGTATTCTCCATACCAGTTCCAATAAGCGGAGCAGCAGTACGGATAAGGGGCACTGCCTGACGCTGCATGTTAGAGCCCATCAGAGCTCTGTTGGCGTCGTCATTCTCCAGGAACGGAATCAGAGATGCGGCCACGCTCACAAGCTGGTTGGGTGAAACGTCCATAAGGGTGATATCAGAAGGAGGAGAGGTGATGAATTCACCTTCCTGTCTGCTTGATACCATTTCAGCAACAAACTTGTTTTCGTCATCGAGCTGAGCATTGGCCTGGGCGATGATGTGATCCTTCTCCTCCAGAGCGGAATAGAAGCGCACTTCATCGGTGACCCGACCATCCACAACGGTCCGGTACGGAGTCTCCACAAATCCGAAATCATTAACCCGGGCGAAAGTGGACAGGCTGGCGATAAGGCCGATGTTCGGTCCTTCAGGTGTCTCGATAGGACAAATTCGGCCATAGTGGGTGCCGTGAACGTCACGGACCTCAAAGCCCGCACGCTCTCTGGTCAAGCCTCCTGGCCCCAGGGCGCTAAGCCTTCTCTTGTGGGTGACCTCTGAGAGCGGGTTGGTCTGATCCATAAACTGGCTAAGCTGGCTGGAGCCAAAGTACTCCTTGACCACTGCGCTGACCGGTTTGGCATTAATCAGATCATGAGGCATGAGAGTCTCCAGTTCCTGTGACATGCTCATGCGTTCCTTGATGGCTCTTTCCATGCGCACCAATCCGATGCGATACTGGTTTTCCATCAATTCGCCCACCGCTCTGACCCGCCTGTTGCCCAGGTGGTCGATGTCGTCAATAACACCGTGCCCGTTTTTCAGGTCAATCAGGTACTTGACGGATTCCATAATGTCCGTCTTGGTAAGGGTGGTCATGTCAACTGGAGGACCATGCTTCCAGCCGTTCTCCTGGAACTCTTCAAAATCCTTGGAACGCTTTTCATAGTTGAACTTAAAGTTCAACTTGATACGGCCCACCTTAGACAGGTCATACCGCTCTGCATTGAAGAACAGATTATTGAAGAGATTGCCGGCAGCTTCTTTGGTTGGTGGATCACCAGGGCGAAGTCTGCGATAGATCTCCTCGACAGCTTCATCGCTTGAGGTGATCTTGTCAGCCAGGAGGGTGTTCCTCAGCCAAGGACCAACATTCAAACCATCAATGAACAGAACTTTGATTTCGCCGATTTGGCGGATTCTGAGCTCAGCCAGATGGTCCTCGGTGATCTCTTCGTTGCACTCGAGGAGAACCTCACCTGTTCCCTCGTCAATCACGTCCACAGCGCAGATGCGCCCGATAAGGCTCTCTTTGTCAACAGGAATCCGCTCCACACCGGCGGCTTTCATTTGCCTGACTACCTGCCGGGTGAACTTGCGGTTCTTTTTGACAATGACTTCGCCATTCTCAGGGCTGATAACGTCCATTGAAGCACGCTGATTGCCGAGCAGATCATACTGAATGCTCTTCTCGAAACGTTCCCCATCCATAAGGAAGATGGTCTCGGTGTCATAGAAGTAGTTCAGCAGCTCCTCAGCAGTATAGCCAAGGGCTCGCAGCAGTACGGTGGCATGGAACTTGCGCCTGCGGTCAATGCGAACGTAGATGATGTCTTTGGGATCAAATTCAAAATCAAGCCATGAACCACGGTAGGGAATAACCCTGCACGAGTACAACAGCTTGCCGCTTGAATGGGTCTTCCCTTTGTCGTGATCGTAGAAAACGCCGGGGCTGCGGTGTAACTGACTTACCACAACCCTCTCGGTGCCATTGATGATGAAGGTACCGTTTTCGGTCATCAGAGGAAGTTCTCCGAAATAGACCTCCTGCTCTTTAACATCGCGCAGGTTACGGGTATTGCCTTCTACGTCAAAGACAACCAGACGGATCACCACCTTTACCGGGGCAGAATAGGTCATACCCCTCTGATGGCATTCTTCTACGTCATATTTCGGCTTATCAAGGTAGTACGATACAAATTCCAGACTGGCTGTGTCGTTGAAATCCTTGATAGGAAAGACGCTTTTGAACACTGCCTGCAGGCCGAATTCTTCACGCTTATCTGCGGGAAGATCTTTTTGCAGGAATTGCTCGTAAGATTTTTTCTGGATGTCAATGAGATTGGGAAGATCCATGATGTGGGAAATCTTACCAAAACTCTTGCGGACTCGATAATTGCTCTGAATGACGGACGTCATCGTCCCTCCTCAGCCGGGATCCAAATACGTCAATAGGGGCTGCAAAGGGCCGGCCAACGCTCCTCTGCAGCCCCATGACCATTAAACACAAAAAAAAGCTAATTTGTGTCTTACTTTACTTCTACTTGGGCCCCTGCTGCTTCCAGCTTGGCTTTAATATCATTGGCTTCGTCTTTGGACACGCCTTCCTTAACGGCACTGGGTGCCCCTTCAACCAGCTCCTTGGCCTCTTTCAGACCAAGGCTGGTGATGGCCCGGATTTCTTTAATGACATTGATCTTGTTGTCACCGAAGGACTTAAGGATAACGTCAAATTCGGTCTTCTCTTCGACTGCTGCTGCTTCAGTAGCGGCGCCACCGGCGAATCCACCCATGACGATAGGAGCGGCGGCGGTTACGCCCCACTTCTCTTCAAGATCCTTCTTCAGCTCGGACAACTCAAGCACGGTCATTCCACTCAGGTGCTCAATCAACTGCTCTTTAGTAATTTCCATTTCAATAAACTCCTGATTCCCCTGCCCGATCAACGTCGGGTATTTAACTAATCATCAACGATCATTCCGCCAGTTGTTTTTCTCTGGCATCAAGAACTCCAACAAAATCCCTGGGAACAGCGGAAAGGATTCCGACCAGTCCCTGAGGAACTGCAACCAATGCTGCTAGCACTGTGGCACGCAATTCATCACGGGTTGGCATTGATGCCAATGCTGTGACTGCCTGCACATTTAGAAGTTTCCCTTCAAGAGCACCGCCCTTGATTTCGAGCTTTTCGTTTTTCTTAACGAAATCTCTGAGAACCTTGGCAGATGTGACAGGTTCGCCTGCCGTGTATGCTATGGCAGTAGGTCCTTCGAATAAGCTGGCTAGCTTCTCGAATTTGGTACCTTCCAGAGCACGCTTTGCAAGGGTGTTCTTGACGACCTTGTAGCGGACGCCTTCTTTGTGGAATTCCTGACGCAGCTGCCTTAGTTCCTCAACGCCGAGGCCACGGAAACCAGTCAGAAAAGCCACCTGCGCATTTTTGAGATCCTCATTTAGCGCAGTAATTAATTGTTCCTTGTCTGTACGATTCAACTGCAATCACCCCCTTTCGGGTGAGAGACCGTTCATGCAGGGGGGCACCAGGAACGAAATCAGCCCCGCCTCGGCAGGTAGTACGCCCCGGAGCGAACTATTATACTCTTCAGTACCTGCTGTCTTAAGCGATCTCAGGGTCTATAGGGCACAAAACACCGGGTATCAATCACCTTTCAAACCATCAGCGCAGTGCGTTAGTCACTGCCTGAGGGTCCAACCGGATGCCAGGACTCATGGTGGTTGCAAGGCAGATACTCTTCAAGTATGTACCTTTGCTGGTGGATGGCTTCATTTTAAGAAGTGTCTCCACCAGGGCCATCACGTTCTCCATAATCTGGCTGTGTTCAAAGGAGATTTTTCCGACAGGAGCGTGGATGATACCGGTCTTGTCAACTTTGAATTCAATCCGGCCGCCTTTCAGTTCGTTGACAGCCTTGGCGACTTCAAAAGTGACAGTACCTACCTTTGGGTTTGGCATCAAACCACGGGGACCGAGGATACGGCCAATGGGACCGACCAGACCCATCATATCAGGTGTAGCGATGGCTTTGTCGAACTCGAGCCATCCCTCATCTTTAATTTTGGCAACCAGATCAGCATCACCGACATAATCAGCTCCTGCTTCCCTGGCTTCCCGTGCCTTGTCGCCCTTGGCAAAAACAACGATTTTTACAGTCTTGCCAGTTCCATGCGGTAGAACACAGGCACCACGTACCATCTGATCGGCTTTACGGGGATCAACACCTAGATTCACGTGAAGCTCGACGCTCTCGTCGAACTTTGCAAATTTAACTTCTTTAAGCAGCGCCACTGCTGGGTCCAGTTCATACCTGGCATCCCTGTCGATTTTAGCTCTGGCTGCCGCATATTTCTTGCCCTGAGTTGCCATCTTTTAAACCTCAATCGCGGATTTCGATACCCATGCTGCGGGCAGTACCGGCGATAATGTTGTATGCTGTTTCCGGATCATATGCGTTCAGATCTGGCGCCTTGGTTTTGGCGATTTCCTTGATCTGTGCAGTTGTCACACGTCCCACCTTGTTCCTGTTGGGGACGCCGGACCCTTTATTCACGCCAGCGGCCTTTTTGATAAGGTCAGATGCGGGTGGGGTCTTGGTGACAAATGTGAAGGAACGGTCAGCAAAGATGGTTATCACTGCTGGAATGATCATTCCAGCTTGATCCTTAGTCCTCTCATTAAAGGACTTGCAGAATTCCATGATGTTTACGCCATGCTGGCCCAGTGCGGGACCTACCGGTGGAGAAGGGTTTGCCTTCCCGGCCGGGAGCTGCAGCTTGACGTAACCGACTACTTTCTTAGCCATTGGGGACTCCTGTAACGGAAGGCTGGCTTCCTCCCTCGGTCGCAAATTTTCCTGATTACCCTCAGTTGTATTGTTCGCCCGTTAACACCGCCAGTAGTTTAGGACTGGGAGAACAGGAGGGTTCCAGGTGCTCCTATTCCTGGAGCTTTTCGACCTGCGTAAAATCCAACTCGACAGGGGTAGCTCGACCGAAAATGCTGACTAACACACGCAGCTTTCCCTTGTCGGGCTTGACCTCTTCAACAATACCATTGAAGTTTGAGAATGGTCCGTCAACGACTCGAACATTCTCTCCCTCTTCGAATGCATGTTTTGGTTTGGGTCGCAAAGTGCCTTCGGCAATTTCCTGGGTCAGCCGTAGCACTTCCTCATCGGGAACTGCAGGCGGGTTGGTGGTTCCGCCCACAAATCCTGTAATCTTTGGAGTGGATTTGACCAGATGCCAGGTTGTCTCATCCAGCTCCATCTTAACCAGCATATATCCTGGAAAAAATTTCCTGGTTGAGGTGCGCTTGCGACCTTTGACCATCTCTACAACAGGCTCTGTAGGAATGAGGATCTCCTCAAACTTGTCTTCGAGGCCGGCAGACTTTACCCTCTCTATAAGAGAAGTCTTGGCCCGATTCTCATAACCCGAGTAGGTGTGTACCACATACCATTTCTTAGCCATTGAGATATTTCTTTCAGGTGTAAATGACACCTGTCAACTTGGACCATACGGCATCGAACAAGAACAGGATCAACGAAATTATCACCGTCAGAATGATCACAACGATGGTGGCTGCCCTGGTATCCTTCCAATTCGGCCAAGTGACCTTCTTTAACTCGTTGGCAACTTCCGTGGCCAGAGTCCGGAGCTTTTCGTTCCGATAGCACAGGAAGCCGATAACACCGGCGACGAGCCAGGATAAGAGGCCAATCAGGGAGATTCCGCCGAGCAGTTGTGGATCCGGAATCCTGATCAAACCTGCCAACGCACCAAATAGCTTGGTAGTAACCACTGCCAACAGCAGTGTTAATACCAAGAACCCTATTGATACCCAGCGGCCAACGCCCATGCTATAACTCCTTAACCTGAGAGCCAGAATAAGCAGGCCAGGGAGGATTCGAACCTCCAGCCCTCGGATTTGGAGTCCGATGCTCTACCGTTAGAGCTACTGGCCCAAAAACCGGGTCCCCACTCTAATGAAGACCCGGTTAATGTTTTTCACACTTTTAATCAATCACTGGAATCAGATTCCAGCGTATTCGATTATCAGACCTTAACCTCTTTGTGCTCTTGGTGGCAGCGACAATTAGGACAGAACTTTTTGAGGACCAGTTTGTCTGGGGTGCTCTTCTTGTTCTTGTCCGTTGTGTAATTGCGATGCTTGCACACGGTGCACTCAAGGCCGATTAGTACTCGGTTTCCCATTATTGCCTCGCTCAGTCCGGGAGGATTGCGGTAACAACCCCGGCACCGACTGTACGGCCGCCTTCACGAATTGCGAACCTGAGCTGCTCTTCCATGGCGATGGGGTTGATCAGGTTAATAGTAACCTCAACGCTGTCGCCAGGCATAACCATCTGAACATCATCAGGCAGGGTCACAATACCGGTGACGTCTGTAGTTCTGAAGTAGAACTGGGGACGATAACCGTTCATGAATGCGGTGTGACGTCCGCCTTCTTCCTTCTTCAGGACATAAACGCTCCCCTTGAAGTTCTTGTGGGGAGTGATTGAACCGGGCTTGGCCAGAACCTGACCACGCTCGATGTCGGTCTTCTTGATTCCACGAAGCAGACAACCGACGTTATCGCCAGCCTGGCCCTGATCGAGGAGCTTGCGGAACATCTCGACGCCGGTAACGACAGTCTTGCGGGTTTCGGTAATACCAACAACCTCAACTTCGTCGCCAACCTTGACGATGCCTCTCTCAATCCTGCCGGTAGCAACGGTGCCACGGCCAGAGATGGAGAACACATCTTCAACTGACATGAGGAAAGGCTTCTCAGTCTCACGTGCTGGATCAGGGATATAGCTGTCAACAGCGTCCATGAGCTTCAGGATTGGTGCGGCTGCGGGGTCTTTAGCATCGCCTGCTTCAAGAGCCTTTAGAGCAGAACCGGGGATGATGGGGATCTCGTCGCCGGGGTACTCGTACTTGGTGAGCAGCTCACGGAGTTCCATCTCAACCAGTTCCAGAAGCTCAGGATCGTCCAGCAGGTCTGCCTTGTTCAGGAAGACTACCATTGCAGGGACACCAACCTGGTGAGCCAGGAGGATGTGCTCCCGGGTCTGAGGCATGGGGCCGTCTGCAGCGGAAACCACTAGAATAGCGCCGTCCATCTGAGCAGCGCCAGTGATCATGTTCTTGATGTAGTCAGCGTGGCCCGGGCAGTCGACGTGAGCATAGTGCCGTTTTTCAGTCTGATACTCGACGTGAGAGGTATTGATGGTAACGCCTCTCTCCCTCTCTTCAGGGGCTTTGTCGATCTCGTCGAAAGACAGGAACTTTGCCTGACCCTTGCTTGCCAGAACACGGGTAATAGCAGCGGTCAATGTTGTCTTGCCGTGGTCCACGTGGCCGATGGTACCAACGTTCACGTGGGGTTTCTCGCGCTTGAACTTTTCCTTAGCCATCGCAGGACCTCCCATTGGGGTAATCAATCAACCCCGAGTTGTTTAGGTAGTTGTAAAATATGACGGAGCCCACGACCGGATTTGAACCGGTGACCCCATCCTTACCAAGGATGTGCTCTACCGACTGAGCTACGTGGGCGTCCAGGAACACTTAACAAATTATCACATTAACGCACAAACAAAGGCCCCGCCCGAGGACGAGGCTCATAAAGAGCGGGAAACGGGACTCGAACCCGCGACATCCAGCTTGGAAGGCTAGCGCTCTACCAACTGAGCTATTCCCGCAACATTATAGTGGAGGGAGAAGGATTCGAACCTTCGAAAGCTGAGCTGGCAGATTTACAGTCTGCTCCCTTTAGCCACTCGGGAATCCCTCCATATCATAGATTAGTTATTTTTCAAAGGCCGAATTAGAGCTGGCGATGGGATTCGAACCCGCAACCCCCTGATTACAAATCAGGTGCTCTACCGTTGAGCTACGCCAGCGCTCGGCGGTTTCCTCGTTTCAGAACATACCAATCCGGTCGTTCCTCGAACTTGGAAGCATGTATATTTAATGGCCATCAATCTTGGAGTCAAGAACTTTTTAAGGAAGCTGCAAAAAGTCAAAAACTTTGTCACAAACAATCTGAGGAGCCCAGCCCCTGCCGGATCACATCAGGTGCTTCACCCAGGAGGCTGACAACTGTGGTGTACCCGCCCTGGAGAAGGCCCCCATCTATGACCACTTCTACGGAATTGCTGAATGCCTCGTTCACCTCATATGGGTCGGCCATAGGTGGATCTTCACCGAATTGTGCAGTTCCGCTAACCAGCGGCCGTCCAAGCTCTTTTACTATGGCCAGGCAGATGGGGTTGTCTGGAATGCGCACGCCCACCTCTCGGCGCTTGGGGATGAGTGTCTTAGGGACGGTTGGCGTAGCCGGCAGAATAAAAGTATATGGTCCGGGCAGGCACCCTCTAAGTGTGCGAAACGCCTGGTTGTTGATGACAGCGTACCTGGCAATCATCTCTATGTCTGCGCAGATCAAGGTGAGGGGCTTGCCGCTTCCCCGTTTTCTGACCCCATATACCCGATCGTGGGATTTTCGCTGTTCGATATCACACCCGATGGCATAGGATGTATCGGTGGGGTATGCAATTACTCCCCCCTGTTTCAGGGTTTCCACCACTTTGGCTATTGTTCTGGGCTGGGGATGTGCTTGGTTTATTTCCAGTAACATCAGGGCAACTCTATTCTTGAACCTTGGGTTTTCTTGCGGAAGAGGATGATCACTCTGCCGACCTGGCCGATTATGGAGGAATTGGTAGCCTGCTTGAGAACTTCGGCTACCTGATCCCTGTCTTCGGGAGAAGATTCCAGGACTTTCACCTTGATTAGTTCCCGTGCTTCAAGAGCTTCTTCTGTACTCTTGATCACCCCTTCGTCAATCCCCCCTTTGCCAACCTGCACTACGGGCTTGATCTGGTGCGCCAGGCCTTTAAGATATTGGCGCTGCCTTGTATTTATTAAATTATCTTCCAACATTTTTATCCTCACCCTATCGGGAATCAGGAATGGGCCGGTTAACCGTCCGGGTGGCGGTGATATCCAGGGAATACTGCCTGGAACTTGATCCCAGTTGTTTTGGCTCGTTATCAGGTATCACTACGTTCGAATCTGCACTCGAATCTCAGTCAGCAACTGTTGCACCAGTCTGAGTCTATACAACGTCTCGTGTTGATTCAGTATCGGATTAGCTCCGGTCCCTTGTGCCGTGCCATTGGCGTGTGGTTGTGTTATGCGCCCATGATGGGTGGAGCCACACTGATTCCCCATTCCCATGAAAATATGGTCTGCCGGATGCCATTGGGTAGTTCTGGCTGGGCTAGTTTGCACAATTCCCTTTGAGCTTCAGGCACCTGCTCTGCTGTTTTCAGGTTGCCGTCCATCATGGGGTATATGGGGTATCTGGTGCCCTGCCTGTCTAAAGGCGGGAGCAGAACGCATGAAATTAGAGCACAGTACTATACAAGTCAACAGGCAATTGTCGCTTAATGAAGTCTATAGCCCACTGGATTTCTTCTAAGACCTGGACGTCATGTTCTGCTGCGAGGGCCTTGTGAAGGGCCTCAAGGCTTCTGTTACCGCCTGACATGCCAATGGCCCATGCCCCATGGAGACGAACAATGGGTTCTCTGTCTTCCAGGAGACAGCGGATAGCAAGGGGGAGGTGGTGGTCTGGGTCTTTCCCGTTACCCATGCAGATCAGGATGTTTCGTTTCAGTCTGGCCAAGCCGGTGCGCTTTATGGGGGTGTCGGCGAATTCACTGGTGAACTGCTCCTGGCTCATAAACAGATGGTTGGCTGTCAGGTTTGTGTGTCCGGTGATTGGCTCTAACCCGGGAGCAATGGGCCATGGATGTGATTGGAAGAGGGCCGCCGCTCGCTGGTTAGACGGGCAGATTTCCTGGCAGATGTCGCAGCCGAACACGTGTTGCCCTATGGCTGGGCGCAGTTCCCTGGGTATGATTCCTTTAAACTCAATGGTCAGGTAGGCGATGCACTTGCGGGCATCAACTATTCCAGGACTGATGATGGCTGAGGTTGGGCAGGCTTTGAGGCATCTATTACATTTAATACATGCGATACGATCGTGTTGGTTGTGTTGGTCGCATTGGTTGCGTGGGGCGGGCAAGGGGGATGAGCGGGATGAGGGGGAGGGAGATGAGGGGGAGGGGGCGGCGGTGTGTGCGGGGTGCGCAGGGGGTATGGGGGGCTCTGTCTGGTGTTGTGTAGCAGGCTGGGTGTTGTCTTGAGAGGGGGCGGGAAAGAATGGTCCAGCGGGGTCCATGGCCAGAGTGGTAATGATGGTGGCCAAGAAGACGCTGGTTCCGTAAATGGGGTGGTGGAGTAAAGCAGAATAGCCCCACTCTCCCAGACCAGCACGGATTGCCCATGCCCTCTCCAGTACTGGCCCAGCATCACACCACCCATGGTGGATGTGGTCGGGAGCCATGTTGCGGAGCAAGCCCAACAGGGTATCCAGTTTGTCGCCAATGACCTGGTGGTAGTCTTTGCCCCGAGCGTATGTGGCAACCTGGAACGAGCCCGATACGGTTGTGGGAGTGGTGTTTGGTGGTGTGGACAAACCCGCTGAGTCATGCTCAATGATTGGGCCATAGGGGAGAGCCAGGCTGATCACAGACCCGGTGTTGCCGATGAGTTGCCGGGGATCCTGCCTGATAGCCAGGCTCCTCTCCATGAATCTCATCTCGGCACCACAGCCAGCCTCCAGCCACTGTTTCAGCCTATTCTCTCCGTCTATGGCATCCACCTTGCAGATGCCTACGCTAAAACCCAGATTCAGAGCCTCTTGTGTGATGGTGTGGGAGGTGGGGGGTTGAGTTTGGGGTTGGGGTTGGGTGAGTGGATTGAGCATTGGCTGCTCTTCTTCGCATGTGGAGTCCGATTGGTTGGTGGTGTTTCTCTCTGGGGTTGTGATCTTCATGTGGTGGAGCTCTGCCTGTAACTTGAAAACACTGTGATAACTGGAGCCAGGCTGATTATTGACTGGAAGAAAGGCCAAGGTCAAATAGGCTACTGTATCACTTATCGAAACAGCGCATTCTTTATTGTTAAATATCTGGATAAAAAGATGAACAAAATTATTTAGTCGGTTAATATATGTGGAATTGTAAACTCGCAATATTCATGCGAGGCCCTCAGCCATGGTATCTCACCCCGTGTGAAGTGGCAGGAGGCTCTGTCGGCGCCTGAAATGGCCCAGTGAGTGGTTTCCTGTTGCAGACCGAGTTGTGATTATTGAGGCCAAAGGTTGCCCCATGATTTTTTGTGGGGTATTGTTCGCTTTGTGGGTAATTTTACATGCTTGAATTTGGCTGTGCGGAATGGGATTCCGGCAGTGTCTGGAGGTTGCCGCTTGCGTAATCCAATTGGCAGTAGAATTTGCATGTCAGCTCTAGTCCTGGCGTTTATCGCGTCTTGGGCGTGTACCAAGCCTAATCCAGCATGGGTTGGCTTGATTGACGATCTCGACTCGGGCAAGGATGACTCCGGCATTTCTGACGGTGGATTAGAGGATGTTGGCTGGGTGGAGGATACAGGCTCCGATCAGGACACGGGAACCGATGTGGGAGAGCGGCCAGACAGTGACGTGATTGTGGGCTTCCGTCTTGATGCACCTGCTGAGATCGCTGAAGACGAAGAATTCCTCATGAAGGTTATCCCCATAAACCCATATGGTGAGGATATTGGCGGGTTCCGGGGCGATGTGACCATCACTGGTAATTGGGGTAATGTGGGCTGCTTCGATGAGCCTTCCAATGGAGTAGTTGGAAGGGTAGCTCCTGCATCTTTGCGGATCGAGAGCAAGACTGCAGAGGGCGCCAGTCTGTATTGCACTCTGAATCGGGCCGGTGCGGTCTCGGTGGTAGTGACCAATGTGGGGCGTGATCCTGGGGTGGCTGAGATTACTGTGGTTCCCAGAGCATGGGAGGCTGTTTATACGGTTCCTGTGTTTTCTGTAGGGGCTGCTGGTAGCTGGGATGCGGCAAGCGTACGTCATCCGTCTATCCTGGCTGAACCAGGTGACCAATTCCGTATGTTTTATGCGGGAAGTGGTGGCAACGGTAAGTATCGTATTGGTGTCTCCGCTCTGACGGACAGTCTTAACCGCTGGGAGCGCAACTCTAATGATAAGCCGGCCCTTGATGTGTCGGATGAGGACGACTCATTTCTGCGGCCCATGGTAGTGAAGGATGTCTCTGGCTACCACATGTGGCATACCCGGGAGAGGGCCGATGGATACACCTACATCTCCACGGCTTATGCTCACCTGTCAGGTAATCTTGCTTTTGTGACCCGAGTAAATGAAGAGGGGAAGTTGGAACCCTTTAATGAAGGGGCTAATCCTGAAACATCTGTTTACTCACCATTCATGTTGAGGGAATCCGGTCAGTCCAAGTTGTGGTATGTCACCATGGGCAACTCGGGTGTCGCCAATATTAGTTTCGCCACTACCTACAGCTTCCCCTGGACATGGCAGGTCAGCAACAGCAATCCCGTGCTGGTACCTGACATCGGGCGGTGGGAGATGTCAGGGCTAGATACTCCTGCGGTCATCAAGGTGGGGTCGGTTTATCGTATGTGGTATGTATCTAAGGTGGCTGAGCCTGGGAAGCCTGTCCGGGATGCTATCGGTTATGCCACCTCTGTCGATGGAGTGGAATGGACCAAGGTGGGCAATGGCCCGGTGTTTACAACCGGCCATGGTGGGGGAGGATTCGACGCTATCGGCGTTGCAGACCCATTTGTCATCTCCGTTGATGGCAAGCTAATCATGTTCTATGCAGGGTATAATGGTAGCAAGTGGGAGATTGGCATGGCTCAACAGGTGGTTGACTGACCGCAACTGTATGACCGGCTATCTCTCTATCATCTATGATCACAGGTGGCAGCAGCATTGCTTGTCATGTCCTTCTGTGTAAATGAATACCTTTACAGGATCGATTGGCTGTAGTTGCCCATATTAGATGGTAGATGGGTAACCTAAATTTTTTCTGAATCGGAATCACCATACATGTCCAGTATATCAAGAGATGTCTCAGGGGCGGCCAGTACGAAGAAAAACAGAGAGTATTACGACGAATTCAGCAAGACCTATGAGCGGGAACGGCACCAAGGCTACCACGCCCTCCTGGATCAGATGGAGCTGGTTGAGGCTCTGCCATGGTGCCGTGGTGCTGATGTGCTTGAGGTGGGGTGTGGGACGGGTCTGATCCTGCGTGAGATTACACCTGTTGCGAAAACTGCTGTGGGCCTGGATATCTCCAGGCAAATGCTGGCAGGTGCACGGGACCGCGGGCTTGATGTGCTCCAGGGCAGCGCATCTCAGTTGCCATTTGCTGATGGATCCTTCGATATGGTGGTTTCCTTCAAGGTGCTGGCCCATGTGCGTGAGATCCAGAAGGCGATGGATGAGATGGTCCGGGTCACCAGGCCTGGAGGTAGGCTCATACTGGAGTTTTATAACCCGCGGAGCTTAAGGTATCTGGGTAAAAAGGTGCGATCAGGGATGATCTCTGAGACCACATCTGAGGCGGCTGTTTATACCAGGTGGGATACCATAGGTGATCTGCAGAAGCTCCTGCCCCCTTCAGTAACCCTTGAGAGGGTGCGTGGTCTGAGGATTTTCACTCCATTTGCCTTTATCCATAAGGTTCCAGTTCTGGGAGCAGTCCTCGCAGGGATGGAGAAGATGGCGGTTGGTGGGCCTCTGCGGCGTTTTGGCGGGTTTATGGTGCTTCATCTGCATAAGCAAGCATAGAGCGGCAGCAAGGGGCAAGGTGAAATCACCTCTGCCTCTGCACGGGCACGGCATGCCTGAGAAGTTGTCAGTGGGCAGTGGGCAGTGGGCAAAGTTCAAGGGAGTCACCTCAGCCTCTATAGGGGTAGGGAGAACCGGTTATTACCCCGGTCCCCCCTCCCAACGCCTGTACGGGCACGGCATGCCGTGCCCTTCGTCAGCGGTGCACCTAACCAGCCGCAAAGCCACTCTCCAAACTCTACTTCTTCCAATTCTTGTCTCACTGTCCGACCATACCCAAAACTACAGAGCTGAATCTGACCACCTGGTCTCCAATCCATGGTGCGGCAAGGATCAGGGCAACTAGCCCGGCAATGGTCCGTGATAGGGGAGAGAGGCCGGAATCGTTAACTCTGAACACCCGGCCAAGTAGCGAAATGGCCAACCCAGCCACCATGGAGGCTATGATTACCGGCAGGGATAACACCAGCACAAGCAGCAGTCCTTCCATAACGATTTCCGTGAGCTGCTCAGGGAGCATGTGAAGCTCCTTTACTGTTGGGGATGTTGGTTCATTCCCCCCGCCGAGTCAATGCCGCCACCCACCTCACCACCACCAGACCATGGGGTATCTGCGCATGAGGGTCTGCAACTCGCTGCGCCTTACTGGGGTTACGCCGTCAGCAATCTGCGATGCACCGATCCCTCTCCTGACCAAGTCCTCTCGCAGAACCAGTATCTCTTCCGCTTCCCATGCGCGCAATCCAGGAAGGAATCGCTCCAGGGACCATTCGGAGGCTGTACCCGTCAGCAGGATGGTGAGCCTTCTCTCTTCTCTGGAAACAATGGAGAGCATGGCAGACATGAGCAGGGGAAGCATATTCCGATCCCATGGCAGCAGGTTCTCAAGGACGAGGAGCATTGCGGTTCGTTTATGGGGCTTCATTGGTCTCAACCATCCTGTGCCTGTCATCCAGCCGACCAGTCAGGCAGCAACCCAGGTCGCCTTGTAGTAATCAGTTATACTGAGCTCTGCTTCCATCTACTTCCATCTACTTCCCTCTGCTTTATGTCGCTTCGCTCTGCTTTGTCGTGGGCAAGCCAAGGCAAGTCGAGCTAAGCCAAGCCATGCCTTATCTTGGCTATTTAAGATCGCTTTAAAGAGAGGGGCCTTTCATGGGTGCCAAATCATTAAAGATGCAGCCTCACCCTCTAAGGCTTGTTCTTGAACGTCCAGTATCTGGGCGATGGAGCCGGACTTTACTGATACTCCCGCCTCTCCATCGCACCGGGCTTGGAGCGCCGCCATGGAAGGGATGCCTGATTGCATCTGCGACCCCCTGTTCTCGTTTGGATTTATGTCAAACAAGTTGTGAAGCAGAACCTCTACCTTGGCTCCCTGTTGGGCGGCAGCGGCGGCGAGCTCGCCGATGAAGGCGCCCGCTTCGCTGCGGGATGGACCGAGACAGCCAGAGATAATCAGTTTGTCGAATTCAACGTATGCCATGCCATACCGCCTTACAGCCTTGTAGCAGGTATTGGGCCACAATTTGGGGAGTGCCCTCCTCGATTCCGGGAGGCAGGTCACCTCGGTTCATACCCCGGTTCTCCATGGATTCATTATCCGCAAGAATAATCACCCCCATATCGGACATGGCTTTGACCCGATCCCGGTAAGGTCCTCCCCTGAGAGGGGTTACACCGTCGCAGACCAGGTAAAGAATTACCTTCTCTCCCTCCATCGCCAGCCCGGCGGCCATGTCGAAGAATTGGTCCACGGCCCTGTTCTCGGTGGCGGAGCTTGGTTCAAACAATAAGTATCTTCTCATAAATTAGGTGTGATCCCCGCAGGGGTGGATTTCAAGGGGCAGGACGCAATCTTGGGTAAAGTGTGTAGCCTTCTGTGTCCATGGCGTTGCCCCTCTCGCCATAGTAACTGTTAGAGAAGTTCTGTTCCCATATGGAATTGTTGCCGATGGCAGGAGCAGCAGGGGAGGCATCGTCATTGTTTACCATGTCAGGTCGATAGTATCTGTCTACTCCGCCACCATCTATAAAGAGGGCTCTGGTGAGGTATTGTTTTCTGGTGTAATCCTGGTGTGACATGGCCATTCCAAGGGTGGTGCTGTCTCCCATCTCGTAGGTGTCTGCTCCATCTGTATCTATGAAGAGGGAGATGGAGTTGTAACGGGAAAAGCTGGCGGCTCTGGCATTGGCCACATAGCGATCCGAGCCGGAGATGTTATATACAACAGCCGCACTGAATTCGCCCGCAGATGCCAGGTGGCTATGGTGCAGCCTGTTGACGGTTACATTGAACTGGTCGTTGCCGTCATAATCCAGGAGTACTGCCAGACTGTAGTTGTCCGCACTGGCCTGGGCGAGTGCGGAGGAGTCGTATCGGTCGTTTCCTCCATGGTCGACCAGGTTGCCCCGCCCTGCCCATTCGGCTCGACCCTGTGCTCCCACGCCGGCCCGGTAGTAATCATCACCACCACCGTCTACTAGCAAGCCCAGTCCACCAGACATGATGCCTTCTGTATAAATGTTGAACGGGGGCACTCCTGCCGCTGCTCCCTGGCACAGGTTGCGGTTGAGGGCCTGGTTCTCTGACCATGGAAAGATGACTGTGTCCCTGCCTGTGGCGGGGGCGCTGGATGGTGGTGTAGTCGGGCCTGCTGATGGGGCTGCATTCTCGTCTCCAGCTACTGCGTGGTAGGTGTCAGGACTGTCACCAAGGTTGACGACTGCGCCAAACCCCAGGGTGCCTCCGTATCCCTGACATCCGTGCCAGGCCAGCAGCTCGTCTTGCCCTGCCAGGTCGAGGAGCAGCCCGGTGCCGAACAGGGCGCTGCCCTGGCTGAAAGATTCGCTTGCGTATCGGTCGTCTCCACCGTCGTCCAGGAGGATGCCAACTCCCAGTATTCCGAATCCCTGGGACATGCGCAGTGAGCCGTACCAGTCATCGCCGGCACCGTAGTCAGCGATGATGCCTATGCCAAGGCGCCCAGAACCCTGGCGGCCGACCTGGGAGCTGGATTGGTTGGGGCCCTGGCCGAGGGGGACGAGCTGGTCGGAGTCTGGTGGTGCTGATGAGGATGAGGATGATGCAGGGTAGCGTCCCGCTGCGTCGGGTGTGAGCAGAGATACGGGAGCGACTGGGGCGATGCTGCTTGGTCGAGCGGTCTCTGTGGTGGTTGTTGTAGGGGGAGCGGTAGCCCCAGTACCAGTGTTGACGTGAGCAGGGGCGTTGAGGGTGGGGGATGTGGGGGCGGTGTTGGTGCCGGTGTCGGTGGGTGCCTGGTACGAATAGGTGTCGTGACCGCCCAGGTCAATGGCGATGGATATGGGGTTGGAGATTGACATGGTTGCGCCGACCGGGATCTCATACAGGTCGTCACCTCCTGTGTCGATAAGCAGCAGGATGGCTTCTTCTTCGCCTTCAGGTTTCAGTATGCCTGCTCCATTACCAGAGTTGTGGTCAGCTCCTGTTGGCTGGTGGTGATCGTCCGCACTGTCCGCTATAATGAGCCGACCCATGGGGGTGACCAAATCCAGGTAAAAACCGGTGGTGTCAGCCAGTGGTGTCCAGTCGATCTGGTCTATGGCGCTGGTTATGGTGAGGGCCGCCTGTAGCATCAGGTCATGCTTGTAGTGTCTGGAGAGGAATCCCATGACCGCCGGCGACCTGAACCAGTGGTCAGCAGGCATACTCTTTGTGGCAAATAGTACCTCTGGTATCCGGTAGTACAGGTCATTAATGAACTGGCCGTATGTTGGCGTGATGTTGGCCGCCCCCTCCAGGGCCTGGTTTCGCAGTGTGGATGCCTGGGCAGAGGCTTTGAGCAGGTGACCAGCCGCTGCCGCAACCGGGGCTGGCAGGGATGCGACTTGGTCGAGCAGATCGTCCTGTGGTGGTGCCTGTGTGCCTGCGGCGGTATAGATTGCTTCCAGCCCGTCAATCAGGAGCAGCTTGCCTTCGCCTTCTTTGAATATGGTCGGGTCAAAGGTGAAGTCATAGGTTTGATTGGCGCCGCCGGGTTGCCAGGCGTTGGTTGCATCAGCGTAGCCTTGCTGTTCGGCAGCATGGAGCACGGCCAAGGTGAGGGGCTTGCCCGCTGGATCTCCTATGCGAGAGAGCGCCTGGCTTCTGGTTGCCCCAAGCTGGGCTCCTTGCAGGGGTAGGCGGTATTCGTCGCTGAAACCATGCATTGTGAGAGGGTCGGCTTTTACCGCCTCTGGAACCGCCAGCAGATCTCTGGCGGCGTTGTTGCCAAACGCACATGGGGATGAGAGGAGCATCTCCCGCAGCAGGTCCCGTTGGCCTGCCGGCGGCTTTTCCATACAGGAGCAGCTGTCTGGGAGGCATACTTTGGCTGGCCAGGCGCCGTACATTGGTGTGCAGATGGACCCTGCCCCGCATTCGGTGTCACTGTTGCAGGCATGGGAGCAGATGCCTCTGGTTTCTCCGTTCAAGGTGAACGAGAAGCAGATCCCCTCGGCACATGGGCGCTGGGCTGAGCAGGAAGCTCCTACTCCAGCTCCAACTCCAACGCCGTTTTCATCTTCAGTTTGAGTCAGGGGAGTGATAAAGCCGCACTGGTTCCATCCATACGGCTCCTCTTGTATGCAGATGCCTGTGTCTGTACTAGTCCCATTCCCATTCCCATTCCCATTACCATTCCCTGTCCCTGTCCCTGCTTCAGGATTGTCACTGCTGCTGCTTATCTGACAGTGCCTCCAGCCTTCCGGGCAGTCCCGGTCCGCAGAGCAGGGGCTGGTACACCGGCCTCCTGAAGTCGGATTGGAGCACACATGATTCTGGCCGCCGCATGTGTCGCCATAGGGGCCACCACACAGGGTTCCCAGGAGCCAGGTTTCGCAGCGTGCAGTGTCAGGCACACATCCATAAAGGGTTCGAGAGTTGGGCACATCTGGCACTGTAGAGCATGAGAACCCGAGAGGGCAGGTCTGACAGCGGTTCTGGTAGCAGATGGACCCAGCCGGACACTCTCCAGTAGTCTGGCACCCATAGCAACTGCCGCCAATGCAGCGCAGGCGACATGTTCCGTCAATGCACCGCTGCATGTATGGGCAGGAGTTGTCTGGCTGGCATGGGCCTGTAGTGGTGCAGTCATAATCGCTTGAGCAGGTGTCACACTCCCTGGAACAAAATCCGGGTTCTCCTGCTTGTCGGACTACGCACAAATCTCGCTCTGTACCGCACTCATCGTTTGTGAGGCATGGGCCACCACAGAGAGCTTGATCAGGGAGAAGACACCGGTCACCAGTTGATGGCTGGCAAACCATGCCATCTGGGCAGGAGGTCTCTTCGCATTGGTTGTCACAGGTGCCGGCCAGAGGGACACACCATCCTTCGGTTGCGTCGGTTGTGATGGTGGCGCAGGTGTAGTTATCGGGGCATTTTAGAAATTGGTTGCAGCCTATGGAGCAGAAGCGTTGTTCGATGGCTGGGTGGTAGAGGCAGGAGGTGTTCCCCGTGCCACACTGATGATCGGTTTTGCATGGCTGGCACAGATATTCTGCATCGGGTTTGCATTTACCACTGGTCGGGTCACAGCCGTTACCCCAGGAGCAGGCGGGCTGGCCGATGCATGGGTCATCGCATCCGGTGACAGGCGTGCAGTAGTAATCTCCCCCAGAAGAGGCCATGCATGTGGTTCCGGTCGGGCAAATGGAACCGGCGGTGCTGTCTTGGGCATGGGGAGAGCAGGGCAAGGTGCAGATGCCACTTCCTGGCTCGGTGTGGGTGGGGATGATAGCGCAGGAGAGCCCGTCTGCAGTGCAGTGGGCTTGGTCTGTCAAGGAGCATGGGGTGCAGAATGAGTCGGGAACGGTGCGGTTATCGCCACCGTCAGGCCCCGTGTCGCTGTCTGCGGCAGCATCCGGATTGTGGGTGTTGTCTCCCGCATCATCTGCGAAGTCTGCGTCATCCTCCAGGTCTGAATCGTAAGGTTCTTGGGAATCCTGATCATCAAATAAACTGGACGGAGAGGAGCATGCAGGCAGAGCGCCCGCAATAATCAAGGTAAACAAGATGATCGGGATGAGCAGAAACTTCACGTTTATCAAACCATCCGATTTCGGGATTTCTCACTATCAATAATTGAAGAGGCATTTTTTCCAATTGTCCATAATACCAGCAGAGCTTGTGATTTGGAATAATATCCTTTGAACTACCCACCCCATTGTCCCTTATGAGCCTCAGCACTAAATGTCTGTACGGGCACGGCACGCCGTATGTATGTTCAGTTAAGCTTCAACTCCATGCCATGAAGCCATCAGGCACCCTATCATTTCTGTATCGATATGGATCTGGTACCACACTCCCTCCCAACGCCTGTAGGGGCACGGCATGCCGTGCCCTTCGTCAGCGGTGCACCCAACTCGCCTAAACAATTTTTGGCAATCCACTTGCCTTAAAAGAACACGTATGCGGCACACTGTGCCCTTCGCCAGCGGTGCGAACACTCCTTCATCGGCCACCATGGAAACTCTGAACAGCCCTCTTCCTGCTTGCTACATGTAACTTTCCATTTCCATTTTCATTTTTCGCTTTCCTCTTCCCATGGTGAACTAATCAGCCTCTCTCCACTGTTGTCACAACTGTGATATTAAGGTTGCAATAAAACGATAAAACCATGAGAGAACCGCTTTATATAAGATAGATGGTCATCTTAACTTGACTAAGTATTTTAGTTTTATAGAATACTGCGCTTGTCTGAACCCGTGTTTTTCGTGCGAGTCCGCGACAGGCATAAGAGCCATGAAAAATATGGGTTGAAGGAGAATGTCATGCATGATGATAAAAATATGGCCTTGCTCGTAGAAGAGATCGCAGCAAGGGTCCGTGAAAAATTACAAGCAGGCGGCGGCTGGAACCCAGCCGCAGTCAGCACACCAGCGATGCCCTGTTCTGCAACCAATCACCCCTGTTCCAGTTGTGGAAACTGCCTCGTTCGGGCTGAGGACCTGGCAGGAGCAGGAGCAGATCGTATTGGCGGCCGACCGGGCGCTCCACAGGTACCGGCCGCTCTGGCTAAATATATCGATCACACCCTCCTGAAAGCTGATGCCACCAAGGACGAAGTGATTAAGCTCTGCGAAGAAGCAGTAAAGTACAACTTTGCCTCCGTTTGTGTGAACCCCTCTTGGGTTCGTCTTGCCAAAGGGTGCGTGGAGCGGTCCGCTGTCAAGGTGGTTGCAGTTGTGGGCTTCCCTCTGGGAGCCACTGCTGCCGCAGCTAAAGCCTTCGAAGCCCGTGAAGCCGTCCGTCAGGGCGCCGAAGAGATTGACATGGTGCTGAACATTGGCGCCCTTCGTTCCGGCGAATATTCGGTGGTCTTCGATGACATCCGTAAGGTGGTTGATGCTGTCAGGCCCGTTCCGGTGAAGGTCATTCTGGAAACCTCCATGCTCAATGAGGAGCAGAAGGTGGTTGGATGCACCCTCTCTAAACTGGCAGGGGCAGCCTTTGTCAAGACCAGCACCGGCTTCTCGGGCGGTGGTGCTACCGCCGAGGATGTGGCTCTGATGAGGCGAGTTGTGGGCCCTGAGATGGGTGTGAAAGCCTCTGGTGGCGTCCGCAACACTGATGATGCCAAGAAGATGATTGAAGCTGGAGCAACCCGTATTGGTGCAAGCGCCAGCGTGGGAATTGTCACCGGACAGAGTGGTTCGGGCAAGGGGTACTGATTTGAGCTCGTCAGTTACTGTAGACGAACGTTCTCCTTTCAAGCGGGTAGTGTTAATTGTGGCAGACTCGGTCGGTGTGGGCCAAATGCCCGATGCCGCCAAGTTCGGCGATGATGGAGCCGCCACCCTTCAGAATGTGGCCGCACACCTTGGTGGTCTCAACTTGCCCAACCTGGCCTCTTTAGGGCTGGGCAACATCGTCCCGGTAAAAGGGGTACCTGCATCCCCTGCTCCCCGTGCCTTTTACGGAAAATCTGCTGAACTCTCCGATGCCAAGGACACCACTACCGGGCACTGGGAAATCGCCGGGCTACCGTTGCAGAAACCGTGGTCCTATTTTCCAAAAGGGTTTACGGGTGAGATCATCGATGAGTTTGTGCGGAATGCTGGATTGACAGGTGTTCTTGGCAATAAAGCATCGTCCGGTACGGTGATTATCGATGAATTGGGGCCCGAGCACATCAGAAGCGGCATGCCCATCGTCTATACCTCTGCTGACAGTGTGTTTCAGATAGCTGCCCATGAAGAGGCGTTCGGACTAGAGCGACTGTATGAGATCAGCGCTATTGCAAGGGAGATCCTGGATCGTCATCAGGTGGCCCGGGTGATTGCCCGCCCCTTCGTCGGTTCAGTGGATGAGGGGTTCAAGCGCACATACAACAGGCACGACTACTCCATGGAGCCGCCCGGTGATACGGTTCTGGATATCCTCAAGGCTGCTGGAAAGTCGGTGGTCGGTGTTGGCAAGATTGGCGACATATTTGCCGGTAAAGGATTGACCAAGTCTGTTCACACTGAAGGTAATGTGAATGGAATGGAGATCACGGCCAATCTGTTGGATGAGCATGATGAAGGGCTGATTTTTGTAAACCTGGTCGATTTTGACATGCTCTACGGACACCGTAACAATCCAGAAGGGTATGGGGCTTCGCTGGAAGAGTTCGACAGTAAACTGGCGCTGCTCCTTGGTAAGCTGGGCGCCGGTGACTTGCTGATCATCACAGCCGATCACGGTTGCGATCCCACCTTTACGGTGCATACGGATCACACCCGTGAGTATGTGCCTATCATCGCCTACAATCCGGCCAATACGACGGGCAAAAGCCTTGGGGTGCGAAGCACTTTTGCTGACATCGGGGCAACAGTAGCTGATGCCCTTGGGGTGGCCCCTACGGCGGTCGGCACATCATTTCTTGAGGAGGTTCGCTGACTCATGCTGCGTATGTACGACATCATCAAAAAGAAGCGGGATGGTCTGGAACTAACACCCGATGAGATTCGGGCCCTGATTCATGAATATACCCATGATCAGATTCCCGATTATCAGATGGCCGCCCTGACGATGGCTGTTTTCATACGCGGGCTGACAGATGCTGAGCTGGGGGTCTGGACCCGGGCTATGATGGATTCGGGTCGGGTGATGGACCTCTCTCACATTTCCAGTGTGAAGGTGGATAAGCACTCCACTGGTGGGGTAGGCGACAAGATCTCCTTGTGCCTGGCTCCGCTGGTGGCTGCATGCGGCGTGCCAGTCCCTATGATCTCCGGGCGTGGCCTGGGGCATACGGGCGGCACCCTGGATAAGCTTGAGTCTATCCCTGGTTTCAGGGTTGACCTTGACCCCGACCAGTACGCGAAAATTGTTGGGGACATCGGTCTGTGTCTAATCGGACAGACCAAAGACCTGGCTCCTGCAGACCGTAAATTGTATGCCCTCCGGGACGTGACCGGTACCGTTGACAGCATCCCTCTCATCTCTGCCAGCATTATGTGCAAGAAGCTTGCCGAGGGGATTGATGCTCTGGTGCTGGATGTGAAGACAGGCTCGGGCGCCTTTATGAAAACCGAGGCTGAGGCCCGTGTTCTGGCATCTAAGATGGTGGCTATCGGTCGGGAGATGGGGCGTGAGGTGGAGGCTTTTATCACTGACATGGACCAGCCGTTGGGCAATACGGCTGGAAATGCGCTGGAAGTGATGGAAGCCGTAGATGTGCTGAAGGGTGTGGGACCTGCTGATACTACTGAGATTACTTACACTCTGGGGGCTGCCATGTTGAGGCTTGGCAAGGTCGCCGCTGATGATGCTGAAGGGCGCCGGATGATTGCCCGGGCTGTGGCAGATGGGAGCGGGCTTGCCAAGTTCAAGCAGATGGTGGCTGCACAGGGTGGTAATCCTGCGGCTGCAGACGACTATTCCCTGCTCCCCGGTGCGTCGGGAGTGGAGGTGTTGACTGCGCCCAGGGCCGGGTATGTGACCGGTATAGATACTGAGAAGATGGGTATTGCCATTCTGGTGTTGGGCGCTGGGCGGGAACGGTTCGATTCACCTATTGACCATGGTGTCGGTGCCATGTTCCTGAAAAAGAAGGGTGCCTGGGTTGAGAAGGGAGAACCCCTGGTCAATCTGCTCGTTAACGACCGGTCCAGGCTGGCCCAATCCCTGCAGTTGGCTGGGGAGGCTTTTAGCATAGGCGATGAACCTCCCGTAGAGAGACCACTCGTTTTTGGAAAGATCACCGCAGCTGATCTTTGAACGAATGACTAAACAACAGTAAACTTTTGGACGAACTGCAAAATTAACTGCAACTGCAACTGCGACTGCACTGCAACGCTCGATTCCTTCAATCTGCTAACTGCTTTTTTTTGAACTGCAGATTTCCCTTTTTGATTTAATTTATTTTGTTGAGGATTGATAGATGACTACTCCCGCTAAACGGGCAAAAGAATCTGCTGATTACATTATCGGCGTCGTAACCAGTGAGAAGGGCAAGTGGATAGCCCCGCAGGTAGGTATGGTGCTTGGATCTGGGCTCGGTGCCTTGGCCGATTCGGTCCAGGATGCAATTAGAATCCCCTATGCGGAGATTCCCGGCTTCCCGGTGTCATCCGTTGTTGGCCATGCGGGCTGCCTGGTGCTGGGCACCCTCAATGGGGTTAATGTGGTGATTATGCAGGGGCGGGTGCACTATTACGAGGGATACTCCATTGAGGAGGTGGTCCGTCCAGTGCGTACTCTGGGCATGCTTGGGGTTCGTAACCTGCTGCTCACCAACGCTGCTGGCGGGGTTGATCTTGACCTTGCTCCCGGTACTTTGATGATTATCACTGATCACGTTAACCTCAGCGGTGTGAGTCCGCTGCTTGGCCCCAACGACAGCAAGCTCGGCCCCCGCTTTCCCGATATGAGCTCGGTATATGATAGTGCTATCGTCGAGAGTCTTAATGAGACAGGCAAGGATTTGGGGCTCGAGTTGGGGCAGGGTGTTTATGCGTGGCTGTCTGGGCCAAGCTATGAGACGCCGGCTGAGATCCGAATGCTTCGGGGGCTCGGTGTGACCGCTGTGGGAATGAGCACTGTTCCCGAGGCTATTGTTGCCCGTCACATGGGGATCCGGGTTGGTGGCGTCTCCTGCATCACCAATTATGGTGCGGGGATTGTGGTTGATGCTGTTCTTAATCACAAGGAAGTGGAAGAGACTGCTGGCAGGGTGCGGGACCAATTCTGCAGGCTGCTGACAGATGCTCTGCCCCGGATTGCGTCCCTGACCGCTTGAGCCAGTAATTGATACACAGATGATGAGTGAGACTCAGAATGCTTAATGCTACAGAAAGAATGATTATACCTCCCCATGCGGGAGCTGATAACGCCCAGGCTGAACTGACAGCCGAAGAGATTGAGATCCTCCTGGAGCATGCCCGTCGCACCAGAGAGCGGTCCTACGCCCCTTACAGCAGGTTTAAGGTAGGGGCAGCAATTTTGGGGCAGAGTGGTCGAATCTACACAGGATGCAATGTGGAGAACGCCTCCTTCAGCGCTACCATTTGCGCAGAGCGGGGAGCCCTCTGCGGCGCCCTTGCCGCAGGTGAGAACCAACTGAGGGCGGTGGCTGTGATGGCTGATACCAAGAAGCCATGTCCCCCGTGCGGAGTGTGCAGGCAGATGCTCGCCGAGTTCGGGTTGGGGATGTGGGTGGTTATGGGCTCCACCGATGGCGCCTACCGGGTAGTCACCCTGGGCTCCCTGATACCTGAAGCCTTCGACTCCTCCGTGCTGTAAACCCACCCCTGTACGGGCACGGCATGCCGTGCCCTTCGCCAGCGGTTTAATTCACTCTTCTCTTCCCGCTTTCAACCTGTAACTCTCTGTCGTAGGGGCGAGCGGCGCTCGCCCGCCAGAGCTTCGTGTCGGCAATTCAATCCAGAGCTCAAACACCTGTACGGGCACGGCATGCCGTGCCCTTTGTTAGCGGTGCACCTAACCCGCCACCAAACATCAGATCCTCGAGTGGAGAAAGCAGCAGATTCGTAATGTGTACTTTGAGGAACAGCCCCGGTTTCTGCTCCACGACCATGATGTCAAGTACGGTCAGTCTGGCCGCTCGAAAGAAGTGGCAGGCGTCTATTGCAACGCCGAGAAGAAGGTGAACTGCCAATAGGTGCTGGATGCCTGGCTGTAGTGATTGATTGGCATCAAAGGACTGCCCACACCTGAGCAAGTTAGAAAGGTCAACAGTTGAGGAAATAACGCTCAGATACTCTTCTAAATCTTTATTTTGTTATTTAAATGATCCGGATCATGTGAGATAAATTATTGCCTAGAAGCAAAATAATTTATTTATCATCAAATCTGATTTTAGATACAGTTGATTTCATTTTCTAAACTACGGTGAGGTCAAAAGCATTAAGTCTTTGTTTACTGTAGTTGACAAATATTATTGTGTAAATTATTAGTTTTCAATAGTCTTTTGAAAAACTTCTTAAGGTAATATTGTGAAGAATCCTGATCAATTTCGCCATACCCTATTGATTTTATTAATATTTCAATTTTCTCTACTAATCTTCTTCGGTGCTTTGGGGGGCTGTGGTGGAGATCAGAATCAGGTTGAGCTGAAACCGGATGGAGCCATCCTAAATGGTGACGCATCGTGGGCGGCTGG
Source organism: uncultured Myxococcia bacterium (assembly GCA_964477705.1). GTDB lineage: Bacteria > Myxococcota_A > JAVEVO01 > JAVEVO01 > CAYZFJ01 > CAYZFJ01. The sequence continues at coordinate 63,223 of CAYZFJ010000001.1, forward strand.
GGATGCGCAATTCCAGGGTGGTTGCAGTGACGGGGAGTCTTTTTGTTTGGAGAGCGGTTGTGTCGATTTGCTCCATGACTCAGCCCATTGCGGGGAATGTGGCAATGAGTGTGATTCGGACTATGAATGTACAAATGGCTTTTGTATCTTGGCTTGCCCAGAAAACCAAGCATCTTGTGGTGATCAGTGTGTCAATCTTGCCAAGGATCTGGAACACTGCGGTGAGTGTAACAATAAATGCCCTGCAGGATACTGGTGCGAAGAAGGGGACTGTTTCTTGTTTTGTCCAGAAAACCAGACATCTTGTGGGGGGCAGTGTGTCAATCTTGCCAAGGATCCGGGACATTGTGGAGCATGCGGCATCTTTTGTAGACAGGGTCAGGTCTGCGTCAATGGTGAATGCACCTACAGTTGCCCCATTGATCAGACCGTCTGTGGCTCCCAGTGTGTGAACCTAGCCTCTGATCCCTTTAATTGTGGCCAGTGTGGGGAGGACTGCTCCGATGGAATGGTCTGCTCTGAGGGAGAATGCAATATCCATTGTGCCGTTGGCTTTCATCAATGCGGGAGCAGTTGTGTAAACCTGCAGATTGATCGCAAACACTGTGGTGAGTGTAATGGAAAGTGTCCACCCGGTGGGCTTTGTTCTGGTGGTGAATGCATAGTGAGTTGTCAACTCGGACTCACCGACTGTAATGGCAGTTGCGTTGATTTGCTGGATGATCGAGCTAATTGCGGGGTTTGTGACCATGCTTGTGAGGGGGGTATGGTCTGTGACAATGGGGAATGTGCATTGGATTGCCCTACACCCACAGAAGAGTGTGCCGACACGTGCGTTAATACCAATTCGGACCGTTTTCACTGTGGCCAGTGTAGTCTTGAGTGTCCGCCGGGAATGGTCTGTGACAGCGGCCAATGTACCCTCATCTGCTCATTGGACCTTACCGATTGTGAAGGTAGCTGTGTGGATCTGATGACTGATTTCAGTCACTGTGGCCAGTGTGATCTCCAGTGTTCCCAGAATCAAGAATGCAGTGATGGCTCTTGTAATTGTCGGGAAGGCTTTGTGGAATGTGACAAGGTTTGTGTCGACCTGAAAACGGATTTGGACCACTGTGGCCAGTGTGACGTCCTGTGCGAGGTTGGGTCAGAATGTATGGCTGGGCTCTGCATAGTTCCGGTGGTTGGTGTCTCTCTGGATGCCATCCTGCTGGATTTGGCTACAGGAGCCACCCAACAACTGCTAGCTACAGTTATCCCCGCTCAGGCAACCAACAAGGCCCTCATCTGGTCCTCCAGCCATCCCCAGATCGCCACCATTGACGAGAATGGAGTGGTGGAGGGGATCAGTCCTGGTCAGGCTCAGATCAGCGTGCAGACCGTGGATGGAGGGTACTTCGCTACCTGCATGGTCAACGTGAAGATATTGGTGAGTGGAGTAGATATTTCCCTGGCAGAATTACTGCTCAGCCCGGGCCAGACCACCCACCTCCATGCTGCCGTGAAGCCTGCCACCGCCTGCAACCAATCTCTTACCTGGCAGAGCAGCAACAGCCAGGTGGCAACTGTGGACGGGAACGGCGTGGTCACTGCCAAGGCTGATGGTCAGGCATCAGTCACGGTCACCACCGTTGATGGAGGTTTCCAGGCATCGTGTCTGGTCACAGTGGTAACAATCCAAGTTACAGGGGTGGTGCTGATGCCCGGTGAGATTCATGTCGGCCGGGGGGCGGAATATGCACTGACAGCGGTAGTGAGCCCCGCCGATGCCTCTAACAAGACTGTGGTCTGGTACAGCAGCAACCCTGCCGTGGCCAGTATCAGCCAGGATGGAGTGGTGACTGGAGTGGAGAAAGGGTCGGCCACTATTATGGTGATCACTGGTGATGGCGGATTCCATGATACTGGCACGGTCCATGTGCAGATATCTGTAGAGAGGGTAGATCTCTACTTGGACGCTTTGTACATGGAGCAGGGTGATTATGGGACCATTTTTTTTAGAATTTTCCCGGATGATGCTACCAATAAGACGGTCATCTGGGAATCCAGTGATCCATCCATCGCTACTATTACAGACTCTGGCATAGTCACTGCCTGCAATGTGGGAGTCACCACAATCACTGTGACCAGCGTGGATGGCAGTCACACGGATTCACTCCAAATGTTTGTATGGCTTTAATCTGCGGGAAATTACCATAGACCCGTCATCAGCCACATTGGAGGTGGGTCAGACCATTACCCTGGTGCCTGTCTTCGATCCGTCTGACATCCTGAACCAAAGCGTGAGTTGGAGCACCAGTGACCCTGCGGTGGCAAAGGTCGATTCAGAGGGGGTGGTGACGGGTCATGCTGTAGGTCAGGCCACTATCACTGCGCTCAAGCCGGGCACGGGAGTGAGTGGCTCCTGCAAGGTACATGTGTTCACCCGGGTTACTGGTGTTACCATCACCCCGAAGACGCTGGAGTTGACCTTGGGGCAATCGGCATCCATGACTGCCACTGTGATACCGCCTGATGCACGTGTCAGGGATGTAGTGTGGACCAGCCACAATGATCAGATCGCCATGGTGAGCAGTGATGGTTTGGTTACCGGAGTGGGCATGGGGAGAACCCGAATCACTGTTGCCACCGTAGACGGGGCGTTGTCTGACAGTGCGGACGTGGAGGTGATAATCATTCCGGTGGAGGGGGTGACCATCACTCCCACTTCGCTGAACCTGCATGTAGGTAGTGCCGGGCAGTTAAGCGCCACCATCATTCCGGCTGACGCCACCGATCAGTCGGTCACCTGGGCGACTGGAATCCTGCAGTTGCCACTGTTGATGCCAACGGACTGGTCACTGGACTGGGTGTTGGTACGACTACCATCTCTGCCACCTCCCATGATGGAAATTCAGTGGCTGTCGCCATGTTCCAAGTAAGCGCCCTGGTTGAGAGTGTGTCTGTCAGCCCAACTGAGGCTTATGTTCTGATTAATCAATCAACCCAGTTGACCGCCACGGTGTTGCCTGCCAATGCCAATAACAAGGCGGTAACCTGGTCATCGTCTGCCAATTCCGTAGCCATGGTCAATGCTTCCGGCCTGGTGACCGGGGTGGGTCTTGGCAATGCCACTGTTACAGTGAAAACGGTGGATGGTCATTTTGTCGCTACAGCTTCAGTACGAGTAATCAGCATTCCGGCAGGGTATACGTTGATTCCTTCCGGTGCTTTCACCATGGGCAGCCCGCCCGATGAACCGTTTTGGTATTATGATGAAACCCAGCATCAGGTGACCCTTACAGTCCCTTTCCTGATGAAGATTACAGAGGTAACCCAGGGAGAATGGCAGACCATAATGGGTTATAATCCATCAGCATTACAGTCGTGTGGCTCCAATTGCCCTGTGGAGCAGGTTTATTGGCATGAAGCGTTGGCCTATGCCAATGCACTGTCCGCTGCTGAGGAGTTGCCCCAATGTTTCACCTGTACGTGGAGTGATGACAGAGCGAACTGTAGCCTCAAGTTGCAATATGGCAAACCTTATGACTGCCCAGGCTATCGGCTGCCCACGGAGGTAGAGTGGGAGTATGCTGCCCGGGTTGGTACACCACCACAGCCATCCATACTGGACCGATAACCAGTCAGGCGTCATGTCCCAACATGAATGCTGCAGGGTGGTATTATTACAATTCAGGTGGTACCACTCATACTGTAGGGAGTAAAGCAGCCAATGCCTGGGGCCTGTATGACATGCATGGCAACGTGTGGGAGTGGACCTGGGATTGGTATCAGTTCGACTTGGGCAGCATGGCAGTGACAGACCCTTATGGCCCATCAATGGGCGAACTCCGGGTTGCGCGGGGCGGTTCGTATCGCGAGAGCGGAGGTTACTGCCGGGCAGCGTTTTGCGGCCCCAGCAATCCTGATGAACGCGACATTTCCGTAGGTTTCCGCCTCGCCCGGTCTGTATTGTAGTTATCCTTTGTAGGTTGGGCATTGGAGCGTAATGAATGGCGGTGCTGTCTGTCAGCGCAACCTGCACTTTTCTCGATGATGGTCCGACACTACCGAACCTCCCGTGGAAATACGACCTCCCCTCGAAGTTGAGTTGTTGCTTCTTCATGTGCTGATGCCCTCCATCCTCAGTGAAGCTGTCTGGTCGGCTGGCTGCTCGCCTTGGCGTTGGCCTTCATGTTTCTGAACGCTTGGTCAGGGTAGCGGTATTTCTCCGTTTTGGCATACAGAGAGTGTTGACTCTACCGTCAGCCACATCCACATAACGCCATGGAATCATGTTGGCGGGCGCTAGGCCAGAAGCAGTGCACCCCACGATGGTGCGGATTCCCATATGTTGTCTGCCTAGTTGCCTGCAACAGAGGAACAGGAGGTCGCAAAGCAACACAGCAGCACAAGGACACGCCAAGGCGATAGCACGGCAAGGTGACATAGCGGCGAGGCTGCAAGACAACAAGATGACTGAGCAGCGGGGCGCAGGTGACGGAGGGATAGGGCGACAGAGCAAGATAACAGTGTGACACAACCGAAAGATGGCGGGAAGAGACAATGGCCAATTTCAAGTATGTCAAATGGTTCGAGAATGTGGGTAATGAAGATGTACCGACAGTGGGCGGGAAAAATGCTTCCCTGGGCGAAATGATTCAGCACCTGCGCACCGAGAATATCCGGGTGCCCGGGGGATTCGCCACTACCTCCGACGCCTACTGGACCTACCTGGCCTACAACAACCTCACGGGAAAGATGGGCGACATCCTCGCCTCAATGCGGGAAAACCGCACCTCTCTGAACAGGGCCGGCGAAGAGGTGAGGCAGGCTATTCGCCATGGAATCTTCCCGGAAGAGGTTGAGACCGAAATTCACGACGCATACAGGGAACTTTCCCGCAGGTATGAGCAGGAGGACCTTGCCGTTGCCGTCAGGAGCAGCGCCACTGCAGAAGACCTTCCAAGCGCCAGCTTCGCCGGTCAGCAGGAGACCTTCCTCAATGTGCGGGGTGCAGCGGATCTGCTGGCAGCTTGCAGGGACTGCTACGCCTTCCTCTTTACCGACCGGGCAATCGTCTACAGGGAGCGGCTTGGCTATGATCACATGAAGGTGGCCTTGTCTGTGGGTGTGCAGAAAATGGTCCGCTCCGATAAAGCGGGAGCGGGCGTCATGTTCTCACTGGACACGGATACCGGATTCCCTGATGTGGTGGTGATCAATGCTTCGGTTGGGCTTGGTGAAACGGTTGTTCAGGGCGCTGTCACGCCTGACGAGTACCGTGTGTTCAAACCTAGGCTCGGAATAGGTGTCCCTCCGAGGGAAAAGGCAGCCGCAAGAGAAGGCGGGAGAGTTGGGGCAACACCGGGAGGCGTATCAGGAAGCACATCAAGAACAGCCGCCAGAGCAGAAGCTGCCGGAGCAGAGATGGCAGCCCGGGGCACGCCTGCTACTCCTGTGGCCACCCGTGGCGCAGCAGCAGAAGCAGAAGCGAGCTCCACCCGATACAGGCCGATCATTGAAAAACGGCTGGGCGTCAAGGAGAAGATGATTGTCTATGCCGAAGGAGGCAAGAATCGCACCAAGACCATCGACACCCCTGCTGTACAGCGGAAGCAGTTCGTCCTGTCGGATGACGAGATTATCACCCTCGCACGCTGGGCAACCGCCATCGAGCGACACTATGGTCGGCCGATGGATATGGAGTGGGCCAAGGATGGTGACTCGGGAGAGCTCTATTGTGTGCAGGCTCGACCCGAGACGGTTTTTTCGCAGAAGAAGACTCATGCCTTGAAGACATACCATCTGGACCCAACCGGTCATACCCCAATCCTGACAGGCGTGGCGGTCGGCGAGTCGATTGCGGCGGGGCGGGTGAAAGTCCTGCACCGCCCTGAACAGATGCATCTCTTCCAGGATGGCGAAATCCTTGTCACGGAGCGGACTGATCCCGACTGGGGGGAGATCATGAAGAAGGCGGTAGCCATCATCACCGACCATGGGGGAAGGACCAGCCATGCCGCAATCGTCAGCAGGGAGCTGGGCATACCGGCGGTGGTGGGGACCGGGAATGCCACCATCACCCTGCGTGATGGGCAGGAGATAACCCTGAGTTGCGCCGAGGGGGAGGAAGGACGCATCTATGAGGGTCATCTCCAGTACGAGGAACATGAACTGGATACCTCCACACTGCCCAGACCTCCAGTCCAGTTCATGATCAACCTGGCCACCCCACAGGCTTTGTTCCGGTGGTGGCAGCTCCCGGTGAATGGCGTGGGCCTGGCGAGGATGGAATTCATCATCAATAACTGGATCAAGATCCACCCGCTCGCCCTGGCCAGGTTCAATCAGTTGCGGGATGACAATACCAATGCCAGAGCGCAGATTGAACAACTCACAGAAGGCTATGGAGACAAGACGGAATTTTTTGTCGACAAGCTCTCCATGGGTATTTCCATGATCGCCGCATCGCAGTACCCCGACCCCGTGATTGTGCGGACGAGCGATTTCAAGACCAACGAGTACGCCAAGCTGATTGGTGGCGCCCAATTCGAGCCCCATGAGGAGAACCCGATGCTGGGGTTCAGGGGCGCATCCAGGTACTACAGCGACCGCTACAGAGACGGATTCGCCCTGGAATGCAGGGCGGTGAGGAAAGCACGTGATGTAATCGGGCTCGACAACATCGTGGTCATGATTCCCTTTGTCCGCACCGTCGGCGAAGCGGACCAGGTGTTGCAGGAGATGGCCGTTCACGGCCTTCAGCGCGGCCAGGATGGTCTCCAGGTCTACATGATGTGCGAGGTGCCCTCCAACGTTTTCCTTGCCCGGGAATTCGCCGACCGCTTTGACGGATTTTCCATCGGGAGCAACGATCTCACCCAACTCATCCTGGGGGTGGATCGGGACTCCGAGACATTGCGGTCACTATTCGATGAACAGAATGAGGCGGTGAAGATTGCCATCAGCCAGGTGATACAGAGTGCCCACGAGAAGGGCGTAAAGGTGGGGCTGTGCGGGCAGGCTCCCAGCGATTACCCCGACTTCGCCCACTTCCTGGTAGATGAGCATATAGATTCAATCTCCCTCAACCCGGACAGCGTCCTCCCACTACTTCAGGGTTGGGGGAAGAGAGGTTGAAAAGGCGGCTTTCAACAGCCCCTGCTGGCGGCCGCAGTACCGTTTGAAGGATATCTCTCAAGATTCCTCCAGTAAATGCTGACAAACAGAGCGTCTAGATCTTACACATACCTCTTGAATGACCATGAGCCATCAGTTCAGGTTCCTTCCCCGAATGTTCAAACCGTTGTAATCCCTTGAATTGTCATAAAATTATTTCAAATCAACTTACAATAACCAGTTGGAAGGTTCTGCCCTTTGTTCACGCCACCAAAGTAATACCTTGACAACCAAATCTCATCAAAGTTACATCTAAGACTCATTTTTCAACAACATCCTCAGGGGGAAACACTGATGATGGACAAGTCACTTCTTGATGCCGGCTGCCGTGTTGCGTTTGCTGCACTGCTGCATGATCAAGGTAAATTTGCTGAACGGGCAGGTATGCCCAACTCCTGCAAAGTCAGGGCTCTAGGGCTAATAAACGGGAGCAAAGGGCAGCGATTTAGCGCTTGTTGGCTCAAGGGTAATACGACCGAAGAGCAGACCACATGAACCATTCTCTGAGTCTAATCAGCAATGATGCCAACATTCAGGCACAGGCTGCATCCCTCCTGGACCTGTCATCCAGCTTAACTTTGGGCAGGATCACTTTTACCTTCTGTTCCGAGGATAATACTCGGCTTCCCCCTTTTCTTGGCTCTACCCTGAGGGGAGCTCTCGGTGGTGCCCTGCGCTCCATTGCCTGTGTGCGTGAGAGAGGTACCAACTGCCTCACTTGTGCCTTGTGTGAGGGGTGTGCCTATGCCTATCTGTTTGAAACTCCTGTCCCCTCAGCGGCCAACCGTCTGCGCCGTTTGCAGCATCTGCCTCATCCATTCATTATTGAGCCGCCTCCTCTCCAGCCAGGCGGGCTGAATCTTGAGCCTGGCTCCCTGCTCACCTTTTCTATGGTCCTGATAGGTAAAGCTACCACCTACCTCCCATATGTCCTGTTGGCAGCGTCCCGTATGGGGGCAGCCGGGTTGGGTGCCGAGCGTGCCGTCTTCCAGTTGATAAAGGCTGAATCGGATTTGCCAGGATGGCTGATGGATGCAGTGGAAAGCGGTGAGAGCCAGAGAGACGACAGCGAACTGGCGGTTCAAGCCGCCCCGTCGTCTCTGCTCCTCTGGACGCCGGATTCAGCCGCTATCAATGGGCTCCCCAAGGTGACCCCATCCGGGCTGCAAAAGGTTCTGTCCATGCAACCAACTGAGGCAGGTGCCGCTGGCGAGCGAGTTCAGGTTGAGTTTACCACCCCTGTCAGGCTCGTTGAGCAGGGCCGAGTTGTCAGCAATCTGGAATTTAGAGTATTTATCCGGTCTTTGCTAAGTCGTGTCTCTTCTTTGGCCATCTTCCATTGTGGGCAAGATGAACAGGATTTGGACTACCGGAGCTTGGTTGATGCTGCTGATATGGTCAATGAGACAGAGCAAGATCTCTCCATTCGACCTCTCCAGCGGTGGAGTCAGCGTCAACAGCGGACTATTGGCCTTGATGGCCTCCTGGGAGGGGTTGCCTGGAGAGGAGAGATCATGCCGCTCCTGCTGCCCTTGATTAGAATTGGCCAGATTGTTCATGTGGGTAAAGGGACCGTCTTTGGCCTCGGCCGTTATCGCCTCTTGTAGAAAAGCAACCAGGTACAGAGGCGATCACAACCGCTCGATAGGTGCACGCACATTACGTTGTATTCTCTGACGAGCAATTCGCACACACCATGGCAACATTTCGGGAGGTAGTTCATGGATAAACTGGAGAAGCCCCCACTCGATACATCCTCTTTCGCCGAGTCCGCCCCTTTACCATCACCACCAGGGCTGCCCGAACAGCTTAAAATCCTGATGAGGGATGGGCTCTTTGACCAGGCCGCAGACCTGCTTCAGGCAACCGACACTAAAGCAGAGATAGACGCGCCCCTCCACCACCAATTGGCCGTCCTGGCCGAAGAGTTGGGCGTCCTGGACAAGGCGGTGCTTGAGTATAATCTCTCACTGCGTGATGTGCCTGAACAACCCGCTGTTCTTCTGCGTCTTGCTCGATTACGTCGTGACCAGGGCGATGGGGATAGAGCACTGAGGGCCTATGGAAGATTGCTTCAGCTTGAGCCAGAAAATGTACAAGCACGCATAGAGGCTGCCGACGTCTTGGTCGAGCTTGGCAGGTATGGTGAGTCGGCCAACCTCTTGCGTGTTGGCCTTGCTTATTCGGAGAATGTGCAGTTAAAGACTGCCCTGCGGCGCCTGAACATTGTTGATGGAAGTAGGGTAAGGTCTGCGACTGCTTGTGGGTTCTCAGATGCTGGTACAGGAGATGATTATGACGGCACCAGTACCAGCGCTGACCCAAACAGTGATTATAGCGACAATAGTGGTAATGACGAGAAGCGAATGGGCGATGGTGCGGTTCTGGGGTTGGGCACAGGAGTGGAGGCTGGGCCTAAGGCTGGGCCTAACGCTGTACCAGTAATTGGGTCTGACTGGGGGGCAAATCAGGAAACAGGGAGGGTGGATCCAGGCGCAAACCGTGGCAGTCTTGCTTTGCGGTCTGATTGCCTGGTACCTGATGATGTGGATTTAGTTGTGTTTTCTTCTCTGTTTGCGGGTCGAGAAGGCTTTTATGCCAGACAGTGGGCAAGCGCATCTGGTAAACACGGTTATACGCCAATAGCAGAGCCATTCACTCCTCACGTTGCCCGTGGCCACCTGCTTGGCAATCATACGATTGGCATTTATCCGGTTCGGATGGATCATTCTGCTCTGTTTCTCGCTTTTGATATTGATATTGCCAAGTTTGCTTTGGGAAGGTGGAACGGTGCTGGCAGCGTTGTTGGCAGCGGTGTTGGTGAGGGTAAGAGTGGGGCGTCTGGAGGTCGTGCTGCCTTGCCCGGCCATCCTATGTTGCGTCTCGCACATCAGGTCGCTGTTGGTCTGGTGAGGGCAGCGGCATCCCTTGGTGTCCCAGCCTATCTTGAAGACTCTGGCAGCAAAGGCCGCCATGTCTGGATCTTCTTTGAGACTCCCATACCGGCAGTTGCAGCCAGAAGAATTGGCAATGCAATTATCGCAGGCTCCCCCGTGGCATGTCCCCCGGAAATTACTATTGAGGTGTTCCCCAAACAGAATCGGGTGGATAAGGATGGTGGTCTTGGCAACCTGATTAAGCTGCCCCTCGGTATTCACCTTGTTTCAGGAAGTCGCAGCCTGTTTCTGGATGAAGGTGGCAGGCCGGTTCGAGAGCAATTAGCCTACATCCGCTCGATAAAGCGCCTCTCACGGGTGGCTGTGGCAGACTTGCTCCGTGGGCTATCTGTGGTTGATGATCCTCTCGTCACAAGAGGGAGCGGGGGACACATGCCCAGGCAAGGGCAGCTGGCAAGTCGCCAATCAGTAAATATAAAGAGCAGTCGTGGTTATGAAGTAGCAGGGCTGGCTGATGAGATGGGGGTTTGCCCTGGTGTGGTTGATGAGGTTGATGATTTACCTGAGCTTGATGAGCTTGATGAGCTTTGTGGAAGCTACTCGGAGGCAGGCAATCGGGCCCATGGTGGTGCAGCGGCGGGGAGTGGACTTAGGCCCGGTTCTAGGCCCGGGTCTGCACAATATGTGGGCCCATTAGGTGCTGCCGGACCTGAGGTGCCACAGTACAACCTTGATGCCGATGAAGAGTTTCTATGGCTTACCCAAAAATGCCCGGTTATTGCCCAGATTGTGCGCCGGGTGCGAGAGGACAGGATTCTGCCCAACTCCCATCGCCTGATTGTTACCTATACTGTGGGGCATCTCCCAACCGGGCCCCAGGCAGTGAACACCATATTATCGTTTGCCCTCAATACGGATCGATCCTTGTTCCTTAAGTCTACGCTTAAGGGTAATCCCATGAGTTGTCCCAAGATCCGTTCTCATCTATCAGATTTGGCAAGCGCAGTGGAATGTAATTGTCGTTTTAATATGAGAGATGGCATGTATCCCACTCCTCTTTTGCATCTACAGTCGTTGAGATTGAGCGGAACCATAGGAGCTAGCCCGGGAGAGCTTGGCATGTTGCAGGTGGAACGAATGGTGTCTGATCTTTTCCGGCTTCGTGGCGAAATTGAGCGCAGCGAGAGATTGGCAAGGCAGATTGAGTCCCGGCTACTTGAGGTGATGAATGAGCACCAAGTGCGGGAATTGAGCGTGCCATCGGGGATTCTGCGGCTGCAGCCTGCTTCGGGCGGCCAGGAACATGACGAGCTTGTATTGGGACTGCCGGGTGAGAGTGTGTGTATGGCTGGTGGGGGGAGCATGGTTGTAGGGACGGGCGTAGGAGAAGATGTGGCAGCGACCACAAAAGAAACCAGATAAGCACTGATAAGCACCAAACAATGTCTTCAATTCTTTATGTAACTGAACAGGGGAGTGAACTCGGCATACAGCGTACCCGTCTGGAGGTCAGGAAGGGTGGACGTGTGCTGAACTCCGTGCGTTTTGAAGATCTTGGTCAAGTAGTCTTGTGCGGCAATGTACAGCTCTCCATTCAGGCAATACGCTCTCTGCTGCGTAATGGAATCGACACGGTGTTTCTTACAATGGGGGGCTCGTTTCTAGGCAGGCTCTCAGGACCGATGGGCAAGAATGTGGAGCTGCGTCACCTTCAGCACCAGCTCCTTGATGATCCTGAACAGACCCTTGAGATCGCCAGGCGAATGGTAGCAGGCAAGCTGGCTAATTCGGTTGCTTTGCTCCGTCGTTATCAAAGGAGCAGACAAGATGACCGGATTGCCCGACCCATGGTAGCTATCAGATTGCTCGGAGAGAGATTAGCCGAGGTAGATAACCTTGATGCCCTGAGAGGGATGGAAGGCAAAGCCGCTGCCGACTATTTCAGTGCCTTTCCTGCATTGCTCATGGCCCCGGGAATGGATTTCGTCAAGCGGGTAAGAAGGCCGCCGCCTGATCCGGTCAATATTCTTTTGTCTCTCGGGTACACAATGCTTGGAAACCTGGTGCAGGGGATGGTTGAGCTGGCAGGCTTGGACCCATATCTGGGCGCTCTTCATGCTCCCCTTTATGGGCGGCCCTCTCTCTCCCTTGATCTTATGGAAGAGATGAGGTCGGTGGTAGTGGATGCTGCTGTGCTCCGTGCTGTCAATAAGCGAGTAATAGTGCCATCGGATTTTGAGCCGACCTCCGGTGATGATGCGCCCATGGAGCTGGAATGGGAGCGTGCAGATTCCGATGAACCTGGTTCGGAGACAATCCCGCGACGTACCCTCCTTTTTAAACAGGAGGGACTTAAGCGGTGGATTGTGGCTTTCGAACAACGGCTTGGGGAGATTACCTATTATCCACCACAGGATCGGCGTCTCAGTTATCGGCAGATAATTCGGGAGCAAGTTTACCGATTGTGTCGCCACATCAAGGGCGAAGAGTCATATGAAAGCTA
>CAYZFJ010000002.1:0-42988 GCA_964477705.1 uncultured Myxococcia bacterium
CGACTTTGTAGATCAGGACCGCATGTGCGCCCTCGGTGCCTCTTATGGTGGGTATATGATTAACTGGATTGCCGGTCAGGATTATGCTCCCTTCAAGTGCCTGATCAGCCACAGCGGCGACTTTGACCTAGTAAGTGCCTATTTTACCACAGAGGAGTTGTGGTTCCCTGAATGGGAGCTGATGGGGACGCCCTGGACTAACCGGGCCATGTACGATAAGCACTCCCCCTCGCAGTTTGTGCACAAGTGGAAGATCCCTATGCTGGTTATCCAGGGAGCCAAGGATTTCAGGGTGGTGGAAACCGAAAGCATCTCCACATTCAATGCACTCCAGCGTCGTGGAGTACCCAGCAAATTCCTCTATTTCCCCGATGAGAACCACTGGATTATGAAGCCTGCCAATTCACGTATGTGGCATGAGACAGTGCTGGACTGGCTCAATACCTGGACCGCTCCAGGGAAGTGAGTAATCAGACCAAACTGGTTTGTTGACCCCAATAAGTACCTTGACTCGCTCTGTTTTTTACCCAAGGACTCCTTTCCTCTTGACATACATCACACACAGTCGCAACCTGAAAACATTGCAGTGGTGCATCGCCCTCTAAAGCAGGACAAAGCACCTTGAACCGCACTTGCGGGCTGCAATCGTGCCCGGGAGGACTCATCCTCCCGGGTGTATTTGTTTTTGGGTGAGAATAGCTGATACTGTCATGGATTCCCGTGGCTACATGGCTTATAGCGTGATTTCCAGAGAGCCTGGAGGACGATACAAGCCATGAGGAGCATCCACCAATTACAAATACTAGACCGCTTTGGTTCCTCACCTGCCAATAATTATACTAGTTGCCTCAATTGTTCCTTTTTTTTAAATCTATACACATTCATGACATTTTGATGACATAATGCGGGATCGTTTTTGCGGGGTAAACGAATAAACTGGAGGGAAGTCTTCCCTGCACCAGGAGTCAAAATGAGAAGCGCTACTACTTATGAGATTTTGTTGGAGCGTGCTGAGTCACACCCCGAACATCCCTTAGTGCAATGGCAGGAGGGAGAAGTATGGAAAACCTTAACCACCCGGCAGGGGCTGGATGCTGCTGCCAGACTGGCTGGAGGGATTGCCCGGTTGGGGGTTAAGGCTGGTGACAGGGTTGCGATTCTTTCAGGAAACAGATACGAATGGCTCCTGCTTGATTTGGCCTTCAGGCACCTTGGGGCGGTCACGGTAGGGCTGTACCCCACAGAGAGCCTGGAGAACTGGAAGCATGTGCTCAATGAAGCCAATGTGGTGGCCATAGCCATCTCTTCCAATCTGGCCCCCCAGTTCTTATCCATGCGCGACCAACTCTCTATCCCCCACATAATCTCACTGGACGGGCCGATTGAGTCTATTCCTGAGGCCGTGCCGTACAAACAGCTAGAGGGCAATGCCCCAATCCCTGCCCACAAGACAGCGGAAAATGAGCTGGCCACCCTCATCTATACTTCCGGGACTACTGGTAATCCTCTGGGGGTTATGCTCACACATGATAACTTGACCAGTAATGCCGTGGGTGCCATTGAGTATTTCGCCATTGGTCCTACCGATGTGTACCTGAGCCTGCTCCCCCTGTGCCATGCCTTTGAGCGAACTGCCCAGAATTCTATGATGAGGGCTGGCGCATGTGTCGTGTTCGGACGGGGGCTGGCGCATGTGGTTGCTGATCTGGGTGAGGTGAATCCCACCATTGTGTGTGTGGTTCCCCGCCTCCTTGAAAAAGTTTATGAGTCTGTGCACGGTAAGGTTGAGGCAGGTAGCCCAGTGGCCAGAGCTGTGTTCAAGACTGCCCTACAACTGGGGCGACAGTGTGTGGGGCGGGAACTGGAGGGCAGATCGTTGCCTATAGGTGCTGCCATTGGCCGCACCCTGGCTCGCCGGTTCGTCCTCAAAAAGGTGAAGAATATTTTTGGCAAACGATTGAGGTACGTGGTGTCTGGCGGGGCTCCTCTCTCGCCGGTGATTGCCGAATTTATCTTTGCGGTTGGTCTGCCCTGCTACGAAGGCTATGGGATCACAGAGTGTTCTCCCATTGTGAGCGCAAACCATATTGGTAAGGCTCGACTTGGAACGGTGGGGGAGGCCTTGCCGGGCGTAGAAGCAAAGATTGGTCAGGATGGGGAGATCATGGTCAAGGGGCCCAATGTGATGGTTGGGTATTACAATAACCCCGAAGCTACTGCCAACGCCCTGGAGCCTGATGGCTGGTTCCATACTGGTGATCTGGGGAGGATTGATCAGGATGGGTTCATCTCCATTCTCGACCGTAAAAAAGAGATCCTGGTAACAGCAGGTGGCAAGAATATCTCGCCCGCAGCAGTTGAGGGACTTGCCCTCAAAAGCAGATTCATCAGTCAAATCTGTATTTTTGCTAACAACCGCAAATTTGTCTCAGCGTTGGTTGTTCCTGATTTTGAGGCAGTGGCTGTTGCTCTTGGGATGAATGGAGCCAGCTTAACTACCGTAGCGTCAAAGACAAAGTTGCTGAGAGACCCAAAAGTCGCATCCCTCTTCCAGCGTGAGATTGATAAAGTCAACGAGAAGTTGGCCCGCTTCGAGAATATCAGGCGTTTTGCCCTGCTGGCTGAAGAGTTTACCACCGAGAATGCCATGATGACTGCCACCCTCAAGGTGCGCAGGAAGATAGTTGAGCTGCGTTATGGGGAGTTGATCAATTCATTATATAATGGCAGCAACAAGGGGAAGGCTGAGGGCGATGGAGATTCGGAGGGTTATGGTGGAACTGTGATTGATCTCGACCTGAATGGGGGGGCGGACTTGAGTGCGGATGGTGATGCGAAAGCGGATGGCCAGGGGGCACTCCATACAGGAGCAGAAGAGACTCCATCCTCAGCTAAAGGCAGCAAAGGCCAAGATCATGTGATTGCTGCAGGGGCTTAAGACATGCCTCTCTGTTTAGACTGTGCTGGGACGAGGGGCGCTCTTCCGTTTGGCTGGTGGCTGACTCTGGGTTATGTCTCAAGCAGAGTGGCGATGGAGTGAAAGAGTAAAAAATCATATTAAGACGTTGGATTCTATGGCTGTTATTGAATCCCACCTAGACTAGTGCATATTTTTTGTTGACTTCTTCTTGGTAGATCCCATATAAAAAGAACGATCTGCACCGGTTCGCTGGTGCGGATCAGGCGCCCGTCAGTCCGCCCCCAACTGGCGGGCGCCTTCTTTTTTTATCGGTCTTATGGGGAACCATCCATACACCTCAGCTTTTCATGCCTTTCAATCATTATAATCGGCCACTGGCTCAAATATTCAGTGGTAGTATTATCTATTCCCATCTCCTGACAGCCTCCAAGTGTTCATGTTTAGTATTCTTTCAAAATTCTAGCAGCATCAAATTATAAATAATTTGATGCATAAAATCATAAACTACTTGTTCCTGCAGGAGGTTACGCCGGATTGAAGCGATGTAAGTTGTGTAATAGTTTAATATTATTGAAATTATTTAATTTGTCACATAAGGTGCCTGACATTATTTCTTGACCTATCAACCGCACACTAGGTAAGGTCTATTTTGATCATTCATCTTACATTAAATTTAATGTTAGCTGTATTTTTTCAGGAGGTACCATGAATTTGCGGCTATGTGAAATTGGCACAGCACCTCAAATGGTGCGGCGGCTCTTTGGTTTTAGTGAAAATGTAATTTCGGCGGCTGCTATCGTGTTGATGCTCGGTTTTTCCCTTGCAACTTCGGGCTGTGATACAGCCTCTACCGTTTTGGAAAATGCTGATACCGGAGTGATGCTCGACTCTGGTTCCGGGTCCCACACCACAGACACCGGTAACAATGGGGATTGCCCGGTAGATTTGGTGGATTGTGAGGGAGGGTGTGTAGACCTTCAAACCGACAGCCACAACTGTGGTCAGTGTGGTCAGGCTTGTGAATCTGGTCTCTCCTGTGTGGAGGGTGAGTGTACTCTGGTTTGCCCGCCAGGTCAGGATGCCTGTGAGGGCAGGTGTTACGACCTGAGCAATACGGACCTCCACTGCGGTGAGTGTGACAACGCCTGCTCCCCCGGCGAGATCTGTTCGGACGGTAACTGCTCAGTCTATTGCAGAGAAGGACTCGTCGACTGTGATGGAGCCTGTGTGGATGTAATGTCGAGCCCGTCTCACTGCGGTGAGTGTGGCCTACAGTGTGAGCAGGGACTTCTCTGCAACGATGGTCTGTGCACCCTTGTATGCCCGGAAGGGTTTGAGGAGTGTTTTGGCAGCTGCGCCAATCTGCAGAATGATATCACCAACTGTGGCCAGTGCGGGAATGTATGCCAGGGGAGTGAGATCTGTGATGGGGGAAACTGCACTATCATCTGCGGCACCAATATGGAGCTGTGCGATGGGATCTGCGCCTCAATTCTCAGTGATCGATATAACTGCGGCGGCTGTAATGTTCGTTGCGAGCCAGGTGAAGTATGTACCGACGGGCTCTGTGAGGCATCCTGTCAGGTTGGCCAGACCGATTGTGGAGGCAACTGTGTGAACCTAGATCGGGATGTGGAGAATTGTGGGCAGTGCGGCCGTAGCTGCGACCCTGGCTTTGTGTGTCTAACCGGTAATTGCAGGCTCTCTTGCCTGACCGACCAGATTGAATGTGACGGGGGATGTATTGATCCTTCAACTGACCGGAACAACTGTGGTGAGTGCGGTAATGTGTGTGACCAGAACCGGATCTGTGAACAAGGAGAGTGCATCTTCACCTGTCCCGAAGGTCAGGATGTGTGTGGGGATAAGTGCGTCAATCTCCAGACAGATCGGGAGCATTGCAGCGAGTGTGATCATGCCTGCGATGTAGGTGATGTGTGCGAAGATGGGGTCTGCATGCGCCCCTGCGGCACTGGCCGAATGCGCTGTGGCGAAATATGTGTTGACCTGAACTCCGAGCTACAACACTGCGGTGTATGTAATCATGCCTGCGAAGGATATGAGGTTTGTGTTGATGGACAGTGCCAGTTCGGTTGCCCTGAGAACTACCAGGTTTGCGGTAACGCCTGCATTAATCCCCTCACTGATAGTGGCAACTGTGGTGAGTGTGGAATTGTCTGCCAGGGAACTGAAGTGTGCACAGATGGCCTTTGCATCAGTCGGGTAACCAGGGTTGCTCTTGATAAAGGCTCCATCACCATTGCTCCCGGCTCCAATGCCACCCTGGTGGCCAGTGTGGTCCCCAGCGATGCCACTAATCCTGCCGTGGTCTGGTTCAGCTCCAACGAGGCTGTGGCAACTGTAGACCAGGCCGGCCTGGTACAGGCAGTGGATTTTGGCGTAGCTTCCATCACGGTTACTACCGATGACGGTGATCACAGCGCTCAGTGTCTGGTTACAGTGAAAACGGCGGTGAGCGGTGTGTCTGTCGACCCTGAGTTCCTCTCTCTGCGACCAGGTGAGACTGGAACCTTGGTGGTTACAGTTGCCCCTGAAGATGCAACCGATAAGGGTGTGGTGTGGGCGACCGATAATCAGGCCGTGGCAACGGTGGCTCAAGATGGAACTGTCACTGCTGCAGGAGAAGTGGGAGCTGCCACCATCACGGTTACTACCAATGATGGGGGCCTGAGTGCCATGGCACATGTGACAGTGTCTGCAATCCCTGCTACCGGCGTCTCACTGCCCTCTGAAACCCTCACTATGTTGGTAGGCGAGGAACTCACGATGGAAGCGTCAGTCGAACCTGCCAATGCAAGCAATAAAGGGGTGATCTGGCTCACATCCAACTCTGGCATTGCGTCTGTGGGCAGGAACAGTGGTGTTGTCACTGCAATCAGTAAGGGCGAGGTGGATATAACTGTTGTGTCTGTTGATGGCGGCTTCACTGATGCTTGCCGTATCAGGGTGCTGCTCCCCGTCTCCGGGGTCAGCCTGGATCAGGAAGATGCTAGGTTAAATCGAGGTGATCAGATTACTCTGGTAGCTTCAGTATTCCCTTCCAACGCATCCAATCTTGCTGTCGTCTGGGATTCCAGTGAGCCTTCGGTGGCCTCGGTTGACCAGAATGGGCAAGTGACTGCCCTGGAGCAGGGCCAGACCGTCATCACCGTGACAACAGTGGATGGTGCATACTCTGCAGCCTGCAATGTGGTGGTGTGGGTTCCGGTTACCAATATCGCCATTTCACCAAGCGCCCTTGAAATGGTCCCCGGTGGTACCAGGCAACTTACCCTTAGCATTACGCCCCCGGATGCGTCCGACCTGAGGTACCTGAAGAAATCACTGAACACCAGTGTGGCCACCATTGACGATAACCTGGTGGTAACCGCCCATACGCCTGGTCGGGCTGTACTCACCTTCACCTCCCTTGAGACATTGAAGACCGCATCCTGCATTGTGACCGTTACCATTCCGGTGACCGGGGTCTCCCTGAACAAGACCACTCTCCAGTTGAATCCTGGTACGTCTGAAACCCTGGTTGCCACCGTTGCACCATCTAATGCAACCTATAAAGAAGTTTACTGGTCCAGCAGCGATCCCAACAAGGTTTCGGTGGATCAAAGTGGCAGGGTTAGCGCGGTTGGCAGCAGTGGCCAGGCTGTGGTTACTGTAACTACAGTGGATGGAGGCTTTACCGCCCAGTGTACGGTGATGTTGGCACTGTATGACTTTTCCTCACATACATTCAGCACTTGTGGACAATCGGGAAGGACCGGTCCGTCGGTTTCAAGTTGCCGAAGCAGCTATTCTTCAAGTTCATGGACGCAGGATTCCGCTAACTTTAATGTGAGCGGTGGTATCCAGTATTGGACAGTTCCCCAGACGGGAGATTACCGGATTGAGACTTGGGGTGCACAAGGTGGGACCAGTAATGTTGCCGGAGGTTATGGGGCGAGGGTGAGGGGAGATTTTTCTCTTGTTGTAGGTCAGAAACTTAAAATCCTTGTAGGCCAGGCAGGGTCAGTTCAGTGCTGTAGTCGGAATGGTGGTGGTGGTGGTGGTTCATTTGTGGTTACAGAGAGTAATCAGCCTCTGGTGATAGCTGGAGGTGGGGGGGGCAGTGGGTGTTGCTATTCTACGAGTCGCTCTCAAGGCACTGTTAGCAACTCGGGTAACCATGGAACCTGCTGCAGCAGTTCATGCATTTGCAATGCAGGTAGCAGTGGTAATGGTGGTGGCAGGGGTTGCTGTTGCTGTCGTGGCTCAGGTGGTGGTGGGCTTAATGGGAATGGGGCTTCCGATTCTGGTTCTTCAAATGGTGGATATTCATTTACTAATGGAGGGAATGGTGGTGCCAGGGGGTCAGGATATGGTGGCTTTGGAGGGGGCGGAAGTGGTGGTTCAAATTGTAGTTGTAGTTATTATAGAAGTGGCGGAGGCGGTGGGGGCTATTCTGGAGGTGGAGGTGGCCGCAACCGAGGACAAGGTGGTGGTGGTGGTTCCTACAATGGGGGCGCTAGCCAAAGCCAAGGTAGCGGAGAAAACTCCGGTCACGGTCAGGTGAGAATCACCAAATTATAAGCCTCCCTCTTTCAATCTCTCCATCATGTGATTTCCCTGACCACGACAATCAACTCTCTAGTGCCTATCTTCCCCTTTCCTAACCTAAGTCTGTAACAATGCTGAGGACTTCATCACACAGTATTGCTCTGCATTGGGCGCCTGTTCGCTTGATTCTTAATTTTGTCAATCGTGATTACCCTTATCATCTCCCAATTTGTTCATGCCTTTGGTGAAGGGTGTTTCTTGGTTATTGTCTCTCTTGAGTACCTGTGGCCTATTCCTTGACATTGCCGGTTGCACACAGCTAAACTCCTTGGTGCCTCAGTGTTTGTGTATCTTTGGGCCATTGCAGCCGTACCGGATTATTTCCGCCTGCAAGGAGAATGACCATGCCTGAATCTTCGGCATTATCACCAACATCAGTAACAGCATTATCAACATTAGAATCTCAGATTTCATCATCGCCCACATTCATGTTGCCACTATTATCACATGAGTTAACCAGTTCCGGGACTGAAACTCGCCAGCTACCATGGACAAACAGGTCTGGGCTGACGGGCATGTATAAGCGCATGCACCTGTTTCCAGTTTTAAGCCTGTTTCTGGCTATGGCAGCAGCCAGCAGCATGGGCATGTTGGTGGGGTGTAATGGTGATGATTCTACCATCCATCTGGATACGGGCGTGCAGGATGACACTGGCACTACTGGCCACGAAGATACGGGCACCATTACCTGTAGCGGTGACCTGGAATCTTGCAGTGGTGAGTGTGTAGATTTGTCAACGGATCTGGCTCACTGCGGTGAATGCCAGAACCAGTGTGACGAAGGGGAAGAGTGCACCCATGGCCAATGCCACCTCCCCTGTACCGATGACATGGTGTTCTGTTCTACCATGTGTTTTGACCTTCTGATCTCCAGTGGGCACTGCGGGGAATGTTACAATGCCTGCCCACCCGGACTGGGCTGTGTTGACGGAACATGCCAGGTGGAGTGTGATCCTCCCCAGGAGAATTGCGAGGGAGTGTGCAAGGATATCCTCAGCGACTCCCGCAACTGCGGCACGTGCGGCAACTCCTGCGGTGTGGGTAAGTCCTGCCAGGACGGTATATGCACTGTTCAATGTCCTTTCGGGTTTATTGCCTGTGGTGAGCAATGCATAAACGTGCAAAACGATCCAACCAACTGCGGCTGGTGCGGGAACACCTGTGATGGCGGTCAGATCTGTAATGCTGGCATCTGCCAGACCATCTGTCCCGATGGGATGATCGCCTGTGATGGTCTATGCGTTAATCTGGAATCGGATCGGACCAACTGTGGCTCATGTGGTGTGGTATGTGAACAGGGGCAAGTGTGTGGAGATGGCCAGTGTGCAGTCTCTTGTCCGGGGGAGCTGGAAGATTGCAGCGGAAGCTGTATTGACCTTGACCAGAGCCTGCTTCACTGTGGCGCTTGCGGGAGACCTTGCCAGCAGGGGCAACTGTGCCACCAGGGGCAGTGCGTGCTAGAGTGCCCCTCAGGGTTGTCCAGTTGCAGTGGAACCTGCGTAAACACATCCAGTGATGTGAAAAACTGTGGTGAGTGCGGTGAGGAGTGCGGTGCTGGGCAGATCTGTGAGAGCGGAGAATGTATTCTCAGTTGCCCATTCGAGCAGATCATTTGTGATGAACAGTGCGTTGATCCTTTAATTGACAACCTCCACTGTGGCCAATGTGACAACTCCTGCCCATCCCGAACCATCTGCATAGAAGGCCACTGTCGTACCGACTGTGGAGACAGCCTCTTCCTGTGCAGTGAGATCTGTGTCGATCTGTCCAGTGACAGGCGCCATTGTGGTTTTTGCGGAAATGGATGTTCAGGGGTCGATATTTGTGTGGATGGTCAGTGTGTGTTCGGGTGCCCCGGTGATTATGTTGATTGCAGCCGGGAGTGTGTGAATGTGCAGTCAGATAAGCGCCACTGCGGCTCCTGTAATAACCAGTGTACCGGGACAATGGGGTGTATTGAGGGGGAGTGCATCAGCAAGGTGACTGGTGTTCAATTACAGGAGACACTGGTTAGTGTGGCAGTAGGGAGGCAGGTTACCCTGACTGCTGTGGTGGAGCCCCCTGATGCAACCAATCTGAACGTTAACTGGCAGTCGGGGCAGTCTGGTGTCGCAACTGTGGACCAGGCGGGCGTGGTGACTGGTGTGGCTGTGGGGAGCACAGTTGTCACTGTTACTACCCAGGACGGAGGCTACATGGCCCAGTGTACCGTGCAGGTGGGCATGGGGGTGATGGGTGTTTCCGTGTCGCCAGATCACCTCTCGCTCAAGCCGGGCCATTCGGGTGTGCTGACTGCAGCGGTGCTGCCTGTGGGGGCGTCTGAAACAGGTGTGATCTGGGCTTCGGAGGATTCGGGGATTGCCACTGTTGATGCAAATGGCACGGTAACGGCTGGATACACCATTGGCTCAACGCAGGTGTCAGCAACCACAGTTGAGGGCGGTTTCCAGGCATTGGCAACCATCACCGTCTCTGATGTGCAGGTAAGTGGGGTAGTGGTGGAACCCGCCAACACAAGCCTGCTGGTAGGGCAGACTGTGTTGCTGCAAGCGGTGGTGAGTCCGGCCAATGCCAGCAACAAGATTGTCATCTGGCATTCCACCAATGGACAGGTGGTCAGTGTTAACCCGGCATCAGGATTGGTAACTGCAGTGGGTGGAGGGCAGGCTGTTGTGAGCGCAATTGCTGTTGATGGAGGGCACATGGGTTCATGCCAGGTGCTGGTGGTGGTCCCTGTGTCCGGGGTTGTTCTTGAGGAAGATATGGTTGAACTGGCCAGGGGAGAGCAGAGCCAGCTCCATGGGATGGTGATTCCTGCAAACGCC
Source organism: uncultured Myxococcia bacterium (assembly GCA_964477705.1). Lineage (GTDB taxonomy): Bacteria > Myxococcota_A > JAVEVO01 > JAVEVO01 > CAYZFJ01 > CAYZFJ01. The sequence goes on from CAYZFJ010000002.1 coordinate 10,357, forward strand.
ACGGAGAAGGGCCTTGTCTGGAGTAGCAGTGACCCCCAGGTAGCTGTGGTCGGTCAGGATGGCGTTGTAATGCCTGTTGGTGCAGGTGAGACAGTCATAGATGTGACTACTGTTGATGGAGGGTTCACTGATTCATGTGTGGTGCGGGTTTATGTTCCAGTAACAGGTATGGCTGTGGAACCATCTGCCATAAGGATCTATCCGGGAGATACGGCTGTTCTCGATGTGCATGTGGTGCCCTTTGATGCGGATAACCCGGCTTTTGTGTGGAGCTTGACCGACAATTCTGTTGTTGCCTTTGACCCTGATACTGGAGTTGTAACAGCTCTGCAATCTGGGCTCTCTGTGCTGGTGGTTACCTCTGTAGAAGGCAGTTACACCGCCACATGTGAAATTCTGGTGGGAGTCCCGGTTACCGGGTTGACCCTGAATAAGACGTCCCTGAAGCTGGCCCCTGGTAAGTCAACCCAGTTGGTGGCTACCGTTCTTCCTGCCAACGCCACTGAGAAGGGGGTTATCTGGACATCCAGCAATGGCGCACAGGTCTCGGTGAATGAGAATGGGGTGGTGACTGGTCATACTCCTGGGGGAAATGCTGTGATTACTGCCAGATCTGTATATGGAAATTTTTCTGCCGCCTGTTCTGTGGCTGTGGCCCTTTATGAGTTCTCGTCCCATACCTTCTCTACCTGCAGCAAGGCAGGCAGGGAAGGGCCCCAGTACAGCCAGTGTCGCAGTGCCTATTCGTCAGCCCCATGGGTTTCTGATTCCAGATATTTTGATGTAAATAATGGAATTCAGCTTTGGACTGTTCCTGTGACTGGCAAGTATCGCATAGAAGCAACAGGAGCAAGAGGTGGAGATGGCGGGGTTGTCAATGATGCGGGTAAGGGTGTGAGAATTTCCGCGGAGTTTGACCTTACTCAGGGGGCGAAGTTGAAGGTTCTGGTGGGGCAGATGGGGACCAGTGATGTGAATTATGGTGGTGGCGGCGGAGGAGGCTCTTTTGTTGCCAGGGATAACAACACAGCCCTGCTTGTGGCCGGTGGTGGTGGTGGTGCCGGGGTGGCCTTTGCCTGCTCTAATCGCGACGCTCAAACTGGAATCAATGGTAGTCCCGGGAATCGGGCTGCTACCTGTGCTCAGGCTGGTAATGGTGGTACTAATGGGTATGGGGGAGGCTTTTATTCCGCCTATGGTGGCTCTGGCGGCGGTGGGTTCTATGGCAATGGGGCAAATTCCCACTCAAGTACGGATGGAGGGCAGGCGTTTATTAATGGGGGATTGGGCGGAACATCTTCCCGTGGCTATAATTATGGCGTGGGAGGATTTGGCGGTGGCGGTGGAGGCAGCTATGCATCCACATCGACAAGTTATAGAGCTGGTGGTGGTGGCGGCGGGTATTCGGGCGGTGGCGGGGCTTACAGTCGAGCCAGCGGCGGTGGCGGGGGCTCCTATAATGGGGGAGCGAATCCAGAGTACTTTGCTGGCAGTAGTGAAAATAATGGAAAAGTGGTCATCACCTTGATTGAGTAGCAACCCTCAAACCACCCCCACCACCCAGACAATACATCCCTCCCAACAACTGTAGGGGCACGGCATGCTATTCCATAAACTAAGTAGGGGCGAGCGGCCCTCGCCCTCCATGGCTCACAGTGCCGGCTGGAAGCCGGCGCTACCAGAACAATGAAGAAGCCCTCGAACAAACCGCATGAGTGTTTGGTTAAGCTTCAATTCCATGCCACCAAGCTTTTTGGTATTCTACCACGTCTGTTGTGAACTGGGCCTGGCGCTACCCCTCCCACTCACCCAAGACCTCCCTACCAATACCTGTAGGGGCACGGCATGCCGTGCCCTTTGTCAGCGGTGCACCCAACCCGCTGGTACCCTCTAAGCCCAGAACCATTCTCTCTCTGCTTTAGACTTGCCACTCTAAATGTGAAGGTAACACGGAGCTCTGGAGGGCGAGCGCCGCTCGCCCCTACATCGGCCGAGATCGCTTCTCTTGTTCCTACAGCAACTTGAGGGCCCCTACATCAACGAAGTCATTTAAGATGGTATGTCCTCTTGCACCTTTTACCTTGCCACAGGTCGTGATGACAGTTTGATGACAAACAAAGCCTATGTTTACATACTGGAAGATGGGTGGTAATTGTATAATCAAATGTACTGCTTTGCCTTTCCGTACAGAAAATACCATGGCAGTTACTTTGGGAGAAGGATTTGATGCTAAATTTAGCCAATGAGCTCAACGGGTTGCACATGAATACAAGCCAGAATAAATATGTGAATCACGATGATGCAAAACCAGGCACTTTTACCGATAAGTTTAGGGTTCGAGTCTCAGAAGTTGATCCCATGGGTTTGGTCACTACCAGATCATTGAGCAATTATCTGCAAGAGGTGGCAACAGAGCACTCCCTCAGGTTGGGAAATTCCCTTGATGTGCTTTTCAAACATGGCATTACCTGGGTAGTGTCCAGGATCTGTTTCCGGATGGACGCACTCCCTGGATGGAGGGATGTCATTCAGGTGGAGACATGGCCTGTGGCTACCCGTCCCGAACTTGCTGATAGTGCCCTGGCTGGCCGCAACAGCCATTTCATGCTCAGAGAGTTTGTGTTCACCGATGAAGAGGGAAACCGTTTGGGTGCAGGTACCTCCTCATGGTCTGTGATTGACCTGAAGAAGAGATCCTCAATCCAGATTCCAGACTGGATTCGAGACAATGCGGTGAGAACCGATCAGGCCATTCAGTTCGATTTTCCCCCTCTCCCCGCACCTGCAGGCAAGATATCTTCAAAGGACTTCAACGTCCGGCTTGGGGATCTGGATGTGAACCGGCACGTCAATTACCTTAACTACATAAGCTGGGCCCTGGAAACCATGCCCATAGACTCCCTGGCCACACGCCGCCTCAAGGAGCTTGATATCTCGTTTAAGGCTGAGGGGCTGTATGGAGATACCATTCGTTCCAGCACAGCCATGGATGTGAGCTGTTTATCGCCCGACAAGAATACGTCCTGTGACAAAGAGAGTGTCACATTCAATCACAGTATTATCAGGGTTGGTGACGGTAAAGAACTGGCCAGACTGCGTACCCGCTGGCTCGTATGATCAGCTTATGATCAACTGAAGTTGGCTGAGCTTAGCCGGCTGGCTGGCTGGTTAATGATTGCGACGCCTTCGCTTAATGGCTAATCGTGCTATCAACAGAAATGAAAAAGAAAGCAGGGGTATGGTCTGCTGTGTGGTCCTCTTCTCTGTATCCCTTACTCCGGCGATGGTGCCGGCAGCCATCACTGAACACCCCGTTGATATCGCAGTGCTGAGGGATTGGGCCCTGCAGCTGCTCCCATCACTGGAAGGCTCATAGCCTGGACGGCACTGGCATTGATCGGTAGCGGTGTTCAAGGCAGAATTGGCGGGGCACATCTCCTCCGGGAAGCACTGGTTGCCATCGATTGTAGCCCCATACCCCACATTACATGTGCAACGGGATAGTATGTAACTCCATGTGGCATTCTCAGGGCACTGTGGCGGATCGGGGAGTTCAGTATCATCCTCAGCTACACATCCCTCGCCGGTAACCTTGGGCTCAAACCCTGGGTTGCAGACACAGTCTTCGTTATCATTCATGTGGGAGTTTTCAGGACACTGGGAGTTGATGTCAGGGTCTGCACAAGCATAAGCCTCTTCAGCCAATGAGTAGTCACAAATTTTACCTAAGGTCGCACAATCCAAGGTCACCAGAGAGCCTTCCGTATTAGCCCCTTCGCTATCACAGAAATGGAGCACATTTCCTTCACAAACTCCCACGCTGGTAATCTGTTCACATGGAGTTGGTTCTGTCTGTTCAAGGATGCACTGTTCATCCTGCGAGTCAGGCACGTATCCTTCATTGCAATAGCACTCCCCATCCCGCTCGGTAGCATTTTCCGGGCACACCACCACCGGGATCGGTTCGCAAGTCTGTCCATCCCCAGCAGTCTGCCATCCCTCATCACACACGCACTGGCCACTGTCATCGTGGCTGTTGACAGGGCAGGCGTCAGGGTTACAGACAGATTCGATGGCATTACTGCTGTTGCAGAACGCATTCATGGCGTTCCATGCGTATGTGATCTCCTCTTCTTCACCATAAGGATTGCCGGAAGAGGGCAGGGTGTTCACATCTTGACAGTTCCCTCCCCATACATAATCCAGGTTTCCCCGGACCAGAATGCCTATCACCTCATTCTGCGCATTAAAAACACCTGAGCCTGAATTACCACCGAATGCATCAACTGTCGCTTCAAAGTAATCCATACTTGAGGCTCTGTTGGCGGTTACTTTTCCTCCGGTGTCAATTTTGGCAGGTATTCCGCTTCCAAACCCAATAATATTGACTGAATCGCCCGGTTGAACTGCTGTCTTGTCCAGCTTAAACTTGACTGGCGCCTTGTCCCCTTCCACTGGCCTGTCGAGCTTGATGACCGCATAGTCCATGGTATCGCTCAGGGCGCTGACCACCACCTTGTTGCAGGAATAAACATCATCCTGGCTAATCTGGGCGAGCTGCCCCTCGGACTCATAGAAGTAATTGAAAACATAATAGAAATTTTTGCATTCGGAGGTGGTCTGAGCACAGTGCCCCGCTGTCATGACCAGGTCCGGGCCGATCAGGGTACCACTGCACGAAGCCGCAGCAGGTTGGTCACGAAACCGCTGGTCTGCGCACAGGCCATATTCGTTCCCTAGAAGGGGGGCTCGTATCAACACATTATCTGGGTTGGATCGATTCAGGTTGGTTGGGTCAATAAGGGCAACTATGGATTGTCTGGTGAGCCTTTTAAGGTTCTCGTCAGTAACTGCGTAATAATCGGTACGGTTATCTGTGCCATATACAACCTTGTTAATGGCCCTCCCAATGGCTTCATCCTCCTGTGTATCGGCTGCAGTCAGGCTCAGGCTCCCCTCTGTAGAGAAGGTATGCTCTGCTGGAGTGCAGGAAGAAGCTGCCATAGTGGTTGTTGGCAGCAGGAAGAACAGCATTGCTGAAATATTTGATGACATGATGTTTGATTTGAGGTTTCTCATAAATTTATTTTCCATAAATAAGAGGTACTCCTCTTGAGGATGGAAGTATAGCGGGGGGTTCCTCTCTAAACAAATGAAATGTGGTTCAGGATGTGGAAATAGGCTGATCTCCATGCAAGAATCGGGTGCGAGTTCGGCGTTTTTTTATTTGGGTAAAGCGTCCTTGTAATAAGTGGGTTTTATTGGAGAACGGCAAAATGAGCTTGAACAATGAAGTACGGTCTGGGGTGAAGAACATTGAGAAGACCGGTAAGGAGCCTGAGTACCTAATTGCCTTCCGTATACAATTCGAAAAAGCCCTGGCCAGGTTTTTGGAGGAGCATGGGAGCTATGCTAAGACAGTAGGGGCTCAGCCTGGTCATGTTTATGATGTTCTGGTTGATTTTTCCCGCAGGGGTGGCAAACGGCATCGTCCTTTTCTCTTTTTGCAGGGCTATCTGGGTGTTGGGGGAGATCCAGGGCTTTATGAACAGGTGATTCTTGCTTCTGTTTCCATTGAGTTGATGCAGAGCTACCTGCTGATTCACGACGACATAATGGATCGGTCCAGCACCAGGCGTGGATTTCCCACAGTACACAGGGTTCTGCAGGAGGAGCTGCGCTCCAGCGTGGTTGATTGGGGCCATGTGGGTGAATCTTTGGCGATTTTGGCTGGGCAGATGGCCATGAGCCTGGGAGCCATGGTTCTTATGGAGTGGCCTGGGGGGATAGAGTTGGCATATGAGGCTGGGCAAGGGCAAGGCCGAGGGCAGGGCAGCGAGGCTGGAGAGAGAGCAAGCGTGGAGGGCGGGAGCAGAGAGAGTGGGAGGTTTAAGGCACTTCGCATTTATCATGAGGTAGCTCTTGATGAATGTTACGGGCAGATCATGGACGTGTTGCCTCCTCTGCCGCCTCTTCGCCACGATTCTCAGAGTGGTGAGAGCGAATGGGGAGGGGATTATGCCCTGTTGGATTATATGGTCACCGCTAAACAGCAGATCCAGAACATCATGTACTATAAGACCACCAGGTACACGACCGAAGGTCCCATGCATATGGGTGCTGCCCTGGCAGGTGCAGGTGGGGCAATGCTTGAGCAACTCTCCCGGATTGCACGGCCAATGGGTGAACTGTTTCAACTTAAAGACGATATTCTGGGCTTGCGTGGTGATCCCAACAGCCTGGGTAAGCCCGTGGGTGGTGATATAAGAGAGGGAAAGATCACCATCCCCATTATTGAGGCTATTAAGCAAGCATCTCCCGCTGACAACTGCTCGCACAGTCCCTGGGCGATGGGCAGCTTGATGATGAAGCCGTCCAGAGGGCGGTGAAACTGGTGGAATATACCGGCGCCCTTGAACAAGCAGAGCGTCATTGTCAGCACCTGGCGGAACTGACCCACAGGGAAATCAGCAGCTCTAACCTTTTCCATGCCCAAAAAGAGATATTGAGCGATTACGTAAACCACATTGCAGTAAGGCGCCACTGAAGCAGTTAATAGAGCGGTTCCCCCTGGTTCTCATCTGTTGTTGGTTGCCTTGTCAGGTTTAATCATGGTACCCTGCACAATTCTTGTGCTGGTGGCCACTGCATCATACTCCCAAGTCTTATTACGATTGACGGGACACGCATGCAGGAAGCCAACTATATGCTATTCCAATTTGCCTCGGTTTTCTTGTTGAGCTGAATGGCCGAATTTCCTCCATTTTTCTTTCAAGTAAGGCAACCGGGATTGCTCAAATAGGTGAAAATTATGGTTTTCCTCTGGGTAGTGATTGGCTATCTGGCTGTGCTCATGGCCGTATCCATACGTAAAAGTTTTTTAATTAAAAACCAGGAAGACTTTATGGTGGCCGGCAGATCGGTCCCTACATACAAACTGGTGGGGACCCTGCTGTGCACATGGCTTGGCGCGGGTAGCTTGCTGGCCGGTGCCGGGGTGGCAGCCAATATCGGCATTGCTGAATTGTGGATGTCAGCGGGGGCATGGATTGGCATTATCATCATCTACTTTATGGCGGGCCGTATTCGTAGAATCGGTGCCTTCACCGTGCCTGATATTCTGGAATTAAGGTACAACAAATGGGCAAGAATCCTGGGAACAGTGATCATCATCATCGCCTATACCACCATTGTGGGGTACCAGTTCCGGGCGGGTGGGTACATCCTGGATCTGGTGGCAGACGTTCCCATGCAGAGGGGCATCATCCTTACGGCAATCTTTGTGATTCTGTTCACCGCTCTGGCAGGTATGGTCTCCATTGTGACTGTTGATGTAATCAACGGTGCCATTATTGCCATCGCTTTCCTGGTTGTAACCCCCATCATCTTCATCAATGTGGGGGGCATGGAGCACCTCAAGGCAAGCCTGGAACCCTCTGCTTTTACTGTGTTAGGCCCTAAGAATCTCTTGTGGGCGATGGGGATATTCCTCCCCACTCTGTTGCTCTTGCTGGGTGAGAGCAACATGTACCAGAAATTCTTCTCGGCAAAAAGCGAGCGATCTGCTCGAGCAGCAGTGGGCTGGTGGGTGGTGGGTACCATAATCCTTGATACAACCCTGGCATCCATGGCGATCATTGCCAATAGCCACTTTAAGCTGGTCCCCGAAAAGGCCGAGACCATCATCCTTCACACCGCCCGCTACAGCACCGAAGTAGGAGTGCCAATGTGGGGTGGGATGCTTCTCTTGTGCGCTGCAGTGGCTATCATTATTTCCACAGCAAACAGTTATCTGCTCACGCCGGCCACTAATCTGACTAGGGATATTTATCAGAGGTTTATCAATCCTGACGCCAGTGATAAGAAGATCTTGTTTATTCAGCGGTTGGCGGTGGTGGTGCTGGGTGTGGGAGCCTACCTGGTGCTCACTCAGTTTGAGACCGTGCTGGCCATGGCTCTCACCGCTTATACCATGGTTGGTGCTGCCATTACCCCAGCCCTGCTGGCCGCCATTCTGTGGAAGCGGGTAACCCCTGCAGGAGGCATCTCCTCAATGGTGGCTGGGATGGCCACCACCCTGTTGATCACAATCGCCAATAAGGTGGGTGATAGACTGGGTAGTGGGCCTGTGCTCAGCGAAGAGTATATTGTCCTGCCGGCTGCCCTCTGCAGTGTGCTGGTATTGGTGATCGTGTCACTCTCAACCCGTCCCCACGGATACAGTGGGCAGGGGCAGGCTCGAGGGAGTGTGAGCACAAACACCATGGGCGTCGGTGTGGGCGGCGGGTACAGGCAGAGATGATTCTTTGAGAGGGATGGCGATAAGGCATTGAATACGGCAGGGTTCGGTGGGCTTGATTATGAACAGCAGAATGGGCAGACACTGACTGTAGATGCCCAGAACCATAAAGGCAAAGATAAGGCAAACTGGAGCCTGTGTCGGTGGGTGAGGCATTTATGCTCAAGAGGGTGTCACCCCGATCCCGATAATCTCCAGGCCATCAACCTAGATCTTATAAAGTGGTTTTTTCCCCGCCTTAAAAAAATACTGAGACGCTATTTTGCGTATCAAGTGAAGGGCTTGGAGCATATTCCCGATGGGCCTCTCCTCATTGTGGGCAACCACAATGCCGGTCTCGCTTTTTATGAGCCTTTCTGTTTCGCACCAGAATGGTATGAGCAGCGGGGAGACAGGGAGGCTCTCCATGTTCTGGTTCACGATGTGATCATGTCGCTCCCCCTGCTGGGACGATTCCTGGCTGCCCTTGGGTGCGTAAGAGCCACTAATGAGCACACAGACATCCTTCTGGATAGTGGTCACAAGGTGGTTGTCTTTCCCGGCGGCAACGTGGAGGCGTTCAGACCCTTTTCTAAACGGAACCAGATCCTCTTCGATGGACACACTGGTTTCATCCGGCAAGCCCTGCGGCACAGGGTTCCCATGGTACCCGTAGTCTTATTGGGTGGCCATCGCACCTCCATCATTCTCACAGATGGGCGCTTCATAGCTCGCCTGCTCCGACTGAATACCATACTGCGCAGTCCAACATGCCCCATCTTCATAGGGCTGCCATGGATTATCGGGTTCGGTCCCATTCCCCATTTTCCCATCCCATCTCTCACCACCATCCAGGTGCTTGAACCCATATACCCTGAGAGACTGGGTTACTCCCAGGAGGATGCGGATAATCCTCAGATTTTGGGCGAGATTTATGCTCTGGTGGTTGGCAAAATGCAGGACGCCATGGACCTGATGGTACTAGAGCAGGGCCGCATACGCAAAGAGCGATGGAAGCGGCGTCTCCAGTGGTTGCTGAAAGCTGGGAGATAACCTTCTGCCCAGTCTCCCATTATTCTGATTCCGATTTTAATTTTTTTAGTGAAACTGTTTGCAAGAGAGCAAGACTGGTGAACTGATGATGGCCTTGAAGAGTGAAAAAAGTAAATGATTTCACGTAATTAGCCAAATTCCTTCCTTACTGCCTCTTGGCCATTTGCGCTCTGAACCCCCTCCATATTTGTTTCCAGTTTTAATCTCCGGCTTGGCCCGATTTGTGAATATATCCATTGTGGGAGCTTGCCTGGATTGGGGCCACGATTGGAAAAGGATGCCTGGCAGTCTGGCATTCTGGTTGTCTGCCATCCAGTTCAACAGGCCAGTATGGCAATTGTTGATTAGTCTGGTTGTTCGGTGGGTTGGCAGGTTGATGGGTTGGCAGATTGATGGGTTGGCAGATTGATGGGTTGGCAGATTGGTTAGTTAGCCTTAGCACACACAATCCGGCTTGGTAATCAGGAGATGGCAATTTGCTCCCTTTTTTTTCGGGAGGTTAGGGATGATTTTTAATCAGGGACCGGAACGCAGGCAAGGGCACAGGGCTGTGGTAGTGCTGGGGCTTTTTGTCCTGTTTTCCATTTTGGCTATTGCCGGATCGGCATACAACAATAACGTCCATGCTGCTGTTGGTGGTGGGTGGGGACTCCATTTCAGACAGGGGGTGTCTCATCTATCCTATAATAGCAAAGCACCACAGAACCAATTGAACGCCACTGGAGCCATGGATTGGACCTCTCTGGGTATGAAAGCCCAGTTGGCCCCGTTGCCGGCTTTTCGCGTGGGCGCCGAGTTCAGCAGCGGTGCTGATCAATTTGGCGGGCTTACCTATGGCGGCGGTACCATGGAATTGGTTCTGCGCATCAGAAAAGTTGATCTAATCGCCAGCGCCTCATTGGGAGCGGCCTATGGTATTGCTGCCCATTACGACAAAAAAGATGAGATGTTCGGCAAACGTACCTTGTATCCCTATGTTGAGCCGGGGCTGGGGTTCAGGGTCAACCTGGACGGTGGCAATGACCCTGATGCCGCATTCGGCCTCAGGATGAGCTATTGGCAGCCCATGCGGTCTCTCTCCTCGGACCATGATGTGGAGGGGATGCTGCCGACGGGCAACCTGGGGCTCACCTTCGAGCTTCTTACCGGCCAGTTTCTCTAACAGGTTATGCAGGGTGGGCTGGCACGGCCATAGCCCGCTCTCTGCTCATCACATACTCATGGACAGCCACGGTGGCGCTCATCTCGACCGCCACCTCTACGGGCAGAATCCGGGAGCCCAGGGATACCGGTGTGAAACCGGCATCTACCAGCATGGCGACCTCTTCACTCTCCAATCCGCCTTCTGGTCCAATCACCAAAATAACTGATGGATTGCAGATGGTGGCCTCCCTGGTACCTGTATCGTGGAGGTGGGCCTCCTCTTGATGCTGCTTCTTTGGGGCAGGGCTGAAAAAGGTCTGGAGTACTGTGCCAAGATAAGGGAGCACCTGCCCATGTAACTGGGGAACTGGCAGCGACTCTATCTTCTGCCCGGTTGTCCACTGCGTATAATCATCGCCTTCATAAGCTACCAGCCTGAGTGCGTTCTCGTGCCCGGCAGTAATGGCTTTCAGTGCAGCGTCCAGGGAGTTGGCGATGGGGGAGATCCTCAGGGGAATCGCTCTACCGCACAGACGGCTGGCTTCAGCCTCAATCTGTTCCAGTCTGATCAGTTTCCCTGCCTGCCGCTTAACGTCTAATGGTCTAGAAGTTGCGCGTCTGGTAATGACCGGCATAAGTCTGGTTGCCCCCAGAACTGTAATAGAGCGGACAATGCGCTCCAGTTTGTCGCCTTTGGGGATGCCCATGATGATGGTCAGGTTCAGCTCCGGGTTCCCGGCAGGGACCTTGTCAGTGGTGGTAGCAGCCACTCCGGGTTGGGAGTATGGCTCTAGAACTTTGACAGTCCCAGAGCTGTTGTCGAGGGTTAGTATCTCGCCGTTAAAACGTAATCCGCTGCTGCTGTCCAAGAGCTCAACCTGGTCGCCAGCTCTAAGGCGAAGTACTCTGCGTAGATGTCGTATTCGTGCCTTGGGGATGGGGATGGTGAGGCCCGAAGCGAGGGGGCTGATCTGTTCCTGAGTCTGCCTGGGGCAGCACTCTGTTGTCATGGGGGAGGTTGCCCCGTCCAGATCGCCCTGGTTGGTGTTGCCAACCTGGCCTTCAGCTTCTGCGGGAATACCATGAAAAATGATGCGAGGCCTGCTGCTCATTCATACATCTCACATTCGGGTTGATAATAAGCTGTGTAACAAACGTAACCGCAAAAACCATTGCCACAGGCGCAGCCACAGCCACAACCGTAGCGACAATCGCAATCGCATCCACAACAACACTAATATCGCAAATTCAAAGGCGGACAGGCTTTCAAGTGGTTCAACCGCGATAAAGTCAGGTCCACATATTCAGGGGCCATCTCGCAACCAACGAATTTGCGCCCATTCATCAACGCAGCAATACCGGTAGTTCCAGAACCGCAGAATGGATCGAAGACAGCATCCCCCTCAACAGTGGAAGCCTTGATGCACCTAGAAAGCAGGGAGAGTGGTTTCTGGGTCGGATGCTTTCCGTGTACCTTCTCCGCTGGTGGGGGGGCTGTGAACGTCCAGACTGATTTCATCTGCTTACCCTTATTCTCAGCCTTCATCTCCGCATAATTGAATCGGTACTTACTTCTGATCTCCTTAGCTGCCCAGATCACGGTTTCCGTGGCATGGGTAAAGCATTTGCAGGCCAGATTGGGTGGTGGGTTCGGCTTCTCCCAGGTGATGTCATTGATGATTTTCATCCCCAGTTGTTGTAGTGCGAATCCCACAGAGTAGATCACGTGATGGGTCCCGGAGACCCAAATTGTTCCATCAGGTTTCAGCAGCTTCTGGCAACGGCTCAACCAGGCCATGTTGAACTCATGGTTGAGATCTGGTCCTTGAGACACGTCCCAGTCGCCCTTGTTAACCTCTACCATTTTGCCGGCAACACAAGTCACACCTCCATTCGAGAGGAAGTATGGTGGGTCGGCAAAGATCATGTCAAAGATGCCCTGACCTTTGGTGATTTCAAGGATATTATCCATCAGGGCTAGGCAATTGCCGTGAAAAAGCATGAAATCATCTTTGCCGGAACAGTTCTCCCATCCAGGTAAGTCTCTGAGAATGTTTAACCCTAGTCCTGGCTTTGACTTTGACTTTGACTCTGACTCTGACTTCCCCGGTTCTGGGTCAGGCAGCTTTGTCTTCTTGGGCCTGGTGTCTGGCAGTGCACCGGTCCCTGATTTTGCTTTGGTTGTTTGGGTTGTTTGGGTTGTTGTCATGAAGGAAAACACCATCAGATTAGCTGTACAATGTTGCTCAGTTTTGTGGCTGCTATTTCTGAAAACAGAGAGTCACCCAGTCGGCATCGTCACCACCATGGTATTCGTCTTTCAGGGTCAGCCCAGCATCAACGTACAGCTTGGTGATTCGATGGGCCTCGGGGGCCAAAATTCCGGATAGAATCAGATTGAATGTTAGCCAGTACCAGATCGCATGGGGGTTGAATACCCGGTGTGCCGGTGTCTGTCTCTAACAGATAAGCGTCTATATAGTCAATGGGGTGTCCATTGGAGCTGGTGCTGTTAAAAGCGGCGTTCTGTTTAATGGCGTCGATGGAGAGGGGGTCATTGTCCACAGCGATAATATCCCTGCTCCCAAGGAGGGCGCAGGCGATGGCCAATATTCCCGAGCCGCTTCCCACATCAAGTACCCGTTCGTAGGTGCCTCTTGTCCTGTACAACTGATCAATGGCTTTGAGGCACAAGGTGGTTGTGGCGTGCTTACCAGTTCCGAATGCCTGACCTGGGTCAAGCCTGACAACCAGTTCCTCCGATGCTGTTGCTGATGATGCTGATGATGCTGAGGATGATCCAGATTTAGCGGGCTCGTACTCTTCCCAGATGGGGCAGATGGTGATGCGATCGCTGATCTTCATCACCGAGTAATACTCTTTCCATTTCTCTGCCCAGTCCGGGTCAGCCAACTCCTCAAAGTGAATCTGCACATCCATCGCCCCAATCTGGTTGGCCCGGCTGGATTGGCCAGCAGGTGCGGAGACAAGATTGATGATTGGAAGCAGTTCTTCTAACAGTCTGCCCTTCACTGCGTTGGTATCCAGTGGTTCAGAGCCGCTTGTCTGCGAGGCAGTCTGTTGAATGGCAGAAATAGCTGTGGCCGGGAAATATGCAGTCAACTCCTCCCGGTCTTCTGGTGTTTTCAGGAGGGTTCCCTTATCTTTTATCTCAACACCTGCAGCACCCAGTTCCATCAGAATAAAAGAGGCATCTTCAGCGCTGCCTGCAGGAAGTGAGATGATGGCTTTTATCCATTCGGAGGGATTTTGTGCTTCTGCTTCTACTGCTGATGCTGTGGCTGTAGTCGTGGCTAAGCCATCGACAGGGATGGATGTTCCTATAGTAGTATTGTTAGTCTTGGTGAAAGTCATTTAGAATGTGGGCTCCGATTTTCTATTGGTTGCTAATTCATTGGTGTTGAGTCTGAGTCTGAGTCTCAATCTGACTCAGTTGGTGACCTCAACGTTGTCGATGGTCAGGTTGAAGGGGCCATAACCAGTACTCCAGCCATCCGCAAAGATGTAATACCTCCCGGGCAGCAGGTCCACAATTATCTCTCCTGTATCAGAACAGGCGATCTCTGTGTTCCTCATGGTGCAGTCCGCACGCAGATAAATGGCAGAATCCCAGGCGCCGCCGTTGTCTAAGTTGATTTTGACCCGGGCTGGCTCTTCAAGCTCGAAATGCCATACCAGATCCGGTCCCTGATGGGCAATTCGGACAGTGCAGGTGGCGTCATAATTGTTTGCTGCGTACCGGGTGGTGGACTGTACCGATTGCCCCATGAGAATGGGCAGGCTGTCCAGACATGTGTCGTTAGGTGGTACGGTTATGGGATTATTCAGTTCCAGCAGTACCTGGTAGCTGCCAGAGGTGTCGTAGTTGTGACCATCCACATACAGGTAATAGGTTCCGGCTGGCAGAGATGGTTGGTGAATGCTGCTGGTCGAGTCTGCACAGTCTATCTCTGTGGTGTTGTCATCGCATGTTGAGCGCAGGTACATGTCCGCATCCCAAGGGGCATCCATGGTGATGTCCACCATAGATGCCTTCTCCATGCTGAACTTGTAGACCACTTCTGGTGCCTGATGGTTGAAGATGGCGCTGCACGAGCCCTTGGTGAAATTGACACCATCACCCGTGTTGCCGATGGCAGGGATACCAGGTTCCATGGTGGTTGGGTTGACACAGTCGGTGGTTCCGTCCCTGGTGGTGGTGCGGTAGGTGATCCGGTATTTTATGCTGTTCGGGGTGTCGAGGGGCTGTGGTAAGCCTCCGTCGATTTCTGTGTCTGCGTCTCCGATTCCGCCGTCGCCTGAACCCTCGCCAAAGTCTGCGTCTGTGCTTTCGGCACCACCAACTTCTTGCCACCCGCCCAGGTTCATGGCGGGCAGGAGAGTGGGGAAGGCAACACGCACCTGATAGGTGGATGATACAGGGGTTGACTGGAGCAGGAGCTTGATGCTCTCTCCATCTTCACCGATTTCCGTGTTGAAGCCGGTGATGGGGCTCTCATTACGGTCAAGGAGAGATAGCTCAGGCAGCAGGGCAGTGGCCAGACCAACTGTTCCTTCCTGGTCCTGTGCTATCAGCTCCAGGTTCAATTCCAGACCGTCACCCTCTTTGAGATCTATAAGGAATTGATCTACATCCTGTGGACATAGCACCAGCGGAAGCCCTCTGGTAAGGTTAATGTCCTTGGCCGTTGCTGCCGTGTTGTTCGGCTCCAGAGGATCGTTGATACATTCTTCTTCTGTGGTCAGGTCGAACAGTACGGTGAAGTTGCCTACAGCCTCTGCTGAGAAGGACTCCACAAATAGAAAATACTGGCCTGCATCAAGATTGAGATCGAGAACCTCCATGAAAAGGTTTGGCCAATCCTGGCAGATCACCTGGCTGTTTATGGTGGCATCTTCACACTCTCGGCGCACATAGACCAGTGGGTCGAATAGTCCTTCTCCCTCCACTACGATGCTGACTCGGGATTGCTGGTCCAGATTGAACGAAAAAATGGCTTCTGGAGACTCGGTTGTGGTGCAGGTTGGTTTGGGTGTCATGTGCCTGTGCCGCATGGTTGTTGCCAGCATTGGAACGCCAGGTTCCAGCAGGATTGGTTCACCTTGGCAGGAATTGTTGGTATCTACGGAGACACAAGCACTGTTAAAACATGCTTCACCATCAGGACAATCACTTGGGTTTATGCACCCTTCAATGGGCTGACAGGTGCCGATGTCAAGGGAGCATCGCCGATCGCGGGGGCAACCGGTCACCAGACAATGTGCAAGACAGAGCTGGGACTGAGGATCGCAGATCATGTTGTCAGGGCAATCTTCCAAATCCCGGCAGGTGCAGGGTATACATGTGCCAGTGGATGAGCACTCCAGACAGCCGGTTCCATGGCAGTCATCGTCGGTTGTGCATTCAATTCCCACATCGAACTCTACATCCGGTTCTTCGCTGCCGTCTGGAGGGTCTTGGTTATGGCCACTATCTGTTAGGGCTCCATCAACGGGTTCTTCAATGGAGGCGTCTGCATCCGCATCTGCTTCCAGTTGGGCGTCGACTTCAGATGCAGCGTCATAGTCTACGGATGCATCAAGGCTTTGGTCCTGATTCCCATCGGTATTACATCCGATTGCTGCTGCACCCAACATGAGCAAGGCTGCAATGAGACACCAGGAGTTCTTTTCCATCAGCTATGGTCCATCAAATACGTCCTCTGTCATGGGTATGGCAACAAATGAACGAAGGCGGGTGGCTGGCTGCTCAGGGGGCTGGTCTGCTGTCGCCTTCAGTTGTCGATTGCTGTTCCAGGAGAGGAGAAAGTAATCAAAAGTTCTAAACGAACAGATAATAAGCAATAAACATATATTGAAACAGTTGCGCAGGTCAACCGGAAGGGGGGGATAATAAACTCTGCTCTATATGGTTGGGCTCTGTGATATAAGTGCGCTGCGGCAAATTACCTGCCGTTGTTCGGGGGGCACCGTTCATGGAGATTGTTAATAGAGATCATGATTGGTACACGGGTTCCACATAAGGATACTCAGATCGTAATTGTAGGGGCCGGATTAGGTGGAGCTGCTGCTGCCTATGCTCTTGCCTGTTATGGATATTCACGCATCACCCTGTTGGAAAAAGAAGATTGCGCTGGATACTATGCTTCAGGCCGGAATGCTGCAATGCTTCGTCACCTGGATGATGACCCTCTGCTCCGTTTTCTAGTCCGTCGGGGAGCCTCCAGATGGTATCGCCCGGAATCAGGTTCATCGCGAAGCCAGGTGGTTCCGCCCCATTTCCCTGGTGGGATTGATCTTATTCAAATGGGTTCCTGGCTGGTGGCTGAGGGGGAAATGTGCAGTCATCTTGCCCAGTGGGCTGATGACTCGGCAACCGATGGACTGCATGTGAAGGTGGTCTCTGGTGGTGAAGATGTGTGTGACGCCATTCCAGTACTTGGCAAAGGGTGCAGCCAATTGGCGGTTTTTACTGGTGCTGATGGTGTAGTTGATGTGGAAGCCCTGTTGCAGGGGTTTCTTGCCGGAGCCAGGGTTTGTGGTGCAAAGGTCCAGTTTGGGGTAGAGGTAACCGGCGTAAGGCTGGAAGGGGGCAGGGTGACAGGTGTGGTGACCGGTGATGGTGACGAACTGCAGTGCGACCTGCTGATCAATGGAGCTGGAGCCTGGGCTGGTGAGCTGGGAAAGATGGCCGGCGCACTGGCCCTGGATTGGCGTCTGTTTAAGCGACATATTGCTCATATGCAACCACCGATGGCTGAAACCGAACCGGAATTGTCATCTGCCGGCTCATCTAATCTAGTTATACCCAGTTCCATTATATGGCATCTGTCAAAGGGAATTTATGCCAGGCCAGAAGCCAATGGGGTGCTCATGTGTCCTTGCGATGAGATGCCTACGCCTCCATGTGATCCCCAGACAGATTTCTCGGCCCTTGAATTGCTGGCCGAGAAGGCAGCAGAGGTGATGCCTGGCCTGGCTGAAGCCGAGCTTATTCGATTCTGGGCGTGTATAAGGACTTTCAGTCCCGATGGCAGGATTGTGATCGGTCCCGATTCCCGGGTAGGGGGCTTCTTCTGGGTGGCAGGTTTAGGGGGATCTGGCGTTAGCATTGCTCCATCCCTGCCTAATCTGATTTTGCAGGCGATGGGCATCTCTGCTGAAGAGGCGGATAGCTGTCTGCTCCCCTTGGGTATTCCTGCTGACGTGGTAGAGAAAGTATCGCCCAAGAGGTTCGCATAGAGGGGAAAGTTAACAGCCAACCTTGCTTCTTCTCTCCTGCTCTTTACCTGTTTTTACGCATGTGTTATCTTTCCCATTAACTATCGGTGCTTATACTCACGACAAGTACTTGACAGCGTGTCAGGAGAAAAGATGCCGAAAAAAAGAATCAGGGTAGTTGCCGCTGAAATTGAGAGAGACGGTCACTACCTGATTACTCAGAGAAGGCCAGAAGGTGTATTGCCACTTCTCTGGGAGTTCCCTGGGGGTAGGGTAGAGTGTGGAGAGAGCGACCCTGAGGCGCTGGCTCGCGAATTGGGCGAGAATCTCCATGCAAACGTTAAAATTGTTGAAGAAGTTCTATCTGTCGAGCGGGAATACGATGCCTATATCATCGATTTTCATGTTTATCGCTGTGATCTTCTTGACTGTCAGGCTCAACCCAGAAAAGTACACGATTTGCGATGGGTTACAGTAGCAGAGTTGGAGCAGTATGAGTTCCCCGCAGCCGATCAATGCACCGTTGATCTCCTCCTCAAAGGAAAATAGACGACAACGGTACGGTTTTAAACAAAATAATAATCGCAACATACGATCCCAATCATCTTCGGATAGATCCAACATAGCTGTTGCCAATAACAACATACCTGCAACAGACGTCACTATGTTTGGTTTTGTGGAGTCTGAGCAATATCCACCAAATAGGGTGCATCATCCAATCGACCGCGACCTTATTGATCCAGATGTTCTCAAGGTGATTAACAGGCTGGTTCGTTTTAAGCATAAAGCGTATCTGGTTGGCGGTTGCGTCAGGGATCTGCTGCTGGGAGTGCAGCCCAAAGATTTCGATGTGGTTACCAGCGCTCTCCCTAGAGAAGTCCGCCGCATATTCAGTAATTCAAAGATTATCGGTCGCAGATTCAGGCTGGTACATGTCTTCTTTGCTAATGGGAAAGTAATTGAGGTGGCCACGTTCAGACGGTCCCCCGAAGTGGAGGAGCATGATCTGGACATACCTGCCAGCCAACTTGATGATACCTGCGATTTTAATAATTGCCAGGTTGTCGAGGTTGTAGGGACAATGGGGACAGGGGGGGATGGAAATGAGGGCGAAGAAGATGCGGATTTTGCGTGCGATGATGATAATGATGACAATGATGACAATGGTTTAATCGACGTTGATGTTGATGTTGACGACGACCTTCCATGGGCCCCCCCCCATAATAACAGCGAGAATGATTACCTGATCACCGACGACAATGTCTTTGGTACCCCGGCGGAAGATGCGTTTCGCAGGGATTTCACTATCAATGCCCTCTTCTATGATGTGAATACAAAAGAGATCGTTGATTATGTGGGAGGGCTCGCTGATCTTGATAAGAGAACCATTAGAGCCATTGGAGATCCCTTTGTTCGGCTTCAGGAAGATCCGGTAAGGGTTCTGCGAGCGATTCGATTTGCTGCCCGGCTTGGTCTGGAGATTGATCCTGAGCTCAAGGAGAGCATTCAGCTATATGCAGGCGAACTCAGGCGTAGTGCTTCAGCAAGAGTTCTTGAAGAGATATATAAGTTAATGCGGCCTGGATGTGCCAGTTCTACCATGGAGATGCTTCTCCGTTATGGTGTGATGGGCGTTCTTCTTCCCGAAGTTACTGATTGGATCGCCAGGAATCCTGACGAAAATGTCAGAAAATTCCTTGCTTTTATGGCTGGTCTAGACAAAGAGATCCGCACCAGTGATGGTGCAGCGCCATTAAACAATGCCTCCCTCCTTGCCGCTCTCCTCTTTTATCCCATTCAGGAGATCCTGAAATGGGAAAAGCCAGTCAAATCCAGCAACAACACCAATGTGAACGATATCACCACCAGCCCTCGTACCTGTCCTGATAATGGCTCCAATATCAATACTTATAATGAAGCTGTTATGGCAGTCTCTCAGTTTACCTGCATGATAGGTCAGCGGATGAGAGTGCCCCGACGGGATCAGGATCGAATCAAGAACATAATGCTTGTGCAGCGTCGAATCGCGGCAGCCCTCGGTGGTGGTTTCAGAAACAGCAGAGTTCAGAGCATGGTACGGCGTCCATGCTTTAGAGATGCGCTCATGTTGTTCCAGTTAGATCTCCAGACTGATTCCTGCCAGGGTTGCGCCCCCACAGTTACACAGGAGCTTATGGAGTGGCTCTGGGCCCTGGTGCGTAAGGTGGAACAGGAGAACCCCCAGAGGGGAAGTTCCGAGAATAAGGCCAAGGGTCGAGGACGGGACCGGGGCAGGGGCAGGGGCGGTGCCAGATCCCATACCGATACCAAGACCCAATCGAGGACCAGGAACAGGTCAAAAAATAGAAGCAGCGTTGGTAGAAGTCGGTCTGGGCGACTTGACTGACCAGCAGAGCAGGGTTGGAGCAGGACATTTTCGGTCCTTATGCACATAGTGTGGATTCCGCCTATTCATTGGTTGCGAAGTCGATTCAGATTATTCATCAGATCCCGCAGAAATCAGAATCCAACTGATATCAACCAAACAAACCTGAAAAATGCGGTTCAGAGTTGTTGTAAACTTTGATTTGTCCTGTATTTGTTGAGCTTTGATATGCGCGTGTTTTAGGGGCGCTGTAAAGTTTAATCCGCTCTGTATTTATTGCTTTTTTTCTAGCTTAAGACTCCTTCCTCTATTAAAAGAAAAAGTTGACACACTACCAAGTCAATGAAAAAAAGATTTCTCAATTTTACCTAATGATGGTAGCCTAGATAAGTTAAATAATAGGCAAAAAGTGTGGCCTTTGTTACCTGTGTTTTCGTAATAGCGGGCAGGGTTGGTTTGGTAGCTTTGGTGCAGGCTCTGGCCAGTTTGGGGGATATGACAGAAAAGCACGATATACGGCTTCACTGAGTTGAAAAGGAGAGGGATAACAATATGGTCATGAACTGTTCTCCTCATCATGGCGTAGATTGCAAGGACGGGAAGTTGCCCACCAGTTTGTCAACATGGATTTCTCGGTATCTTTATCTGATTATTCAATTGGGCTTAGGGGTAGCGTTGGTGGTGTCTGCAGGGTGTGGCACCTCCAATGAGAGTGTTGACAGTGTTGATTCAGGATTACCTTCAGGCGACAGCAGTCTCCCCGATGACGGTGATGTGGGCGGCGGCAACCATACTGACGGCAGTATGGAAGATGATGGTGCCATGGCTCAGTGCGATGACACAGAGGAAGTGTGTGATAATTCCTGCGCTGACTTGTCCACTGACATGATGAACTGCGGTTCATGCGGAAATGCCTGCCCAAGGTCGCACTCCTGTGAGGAAGGAGAATGTGTCCTCGTATGTCCTGAAGGCCAGGACCCTTGTGGCGAGATGTGCTTTGACCTGGATACTTCACGACTCCATTGCGGTGCCTGTGAGAACCAATGTGACTCTGGTGAAACCTGCGTTGATGGAGCCTGTAGCCTGGCCTGTCCATATACTATCTGCACTGAAGAGTGTGTAAACACCAATACCCACCCGTCTAACTGTGGTTCCTGCGGTAATGAGTGTGAGGCAGGCCAGGTGTGCTCCGGTGGGACCTGTCGGGTTTCATGCCCTGCTGCCCAGTCCAACTGTGGTGGCAGCTGCGTCAATTTGCTCTCTGACTGGTACAACTGTGGCTCGTGTGAAACCGTATGCAGCCCCGGCGAGGTCTGTTCGGCTGGCTCCTGTGTGGTTGATTGTCAGGAAGGCTTGACCAGTTGTAATGGTAACTGTGTGAATACCCAGACAGATCGTCTCAACTGTGGTGCATGCAATGGAAATTGCTCCACTGGTCAGGTCTGTTCTGGCGGTCAGTGTATGATCACCTGCCAGGAAGGGCTGACAAATTGTGACGGGAGCTGTATCAATATCCAGACCGATCGGACCAGCTGCGGAGCATGTGGTGTGGCATGTAGTTCTGGTGAGGTCTGTTCCGGTGGTCAGTGTTCCATTGCCTGCCAGAGTGGCCTTATCAATTGTTGGGATTTGATGTGCGTCAATGTGCAGGGAGACCGGACCAATTGTGGTGAATGTGGCAATATCTGTGATTCTGGTCAGGTGTGTTCCAATGGACAATGCGTGCTCTCCTGCCAGGATGGTCTGGTGAATTGCGGTGGAAACTGCGTGAACACAGCTACGGATCGCTCCCACTGTGGTCAGTGCGGCAATGCTTGCGAGTCGGGCGTAGTATGCGATGGCGGTGAGTGTGTTCTCTCCTGCCAGTCCGGCCTGACCGACTGCGGTGGAAACTGTGTTGATGTTAAGCGTGATCAGTACCACTGCGGTCAATGTGGTCTGGCTTGTCCTGGAGGCATGGTATGCGTTCAGGGAGAGTGCAGCTATTCATGCCCTGGTCGCCAGGTGGTCTGCAGCGGAACCTGTGTGGAGACTGCTACCAACGTGTATCACTGTGGAGTGTGCGGGAATGGGTGCCCACAAGGGCAGGTCTGTGTGAACAGTGAGTGTGCCGTGTCCTGCCCTCAGGGACAGATTATCTGCTCTGATTCCTGCGAGGATCCTCTGACCAGCCAGTCGCACTGTGGAGGGTGTGGACGTGGATGTCCTCCAGGTGAGGTATGTGTGGAGGGAGCGTGCCAGATCTCCTGTCCCGTTGGGCAGGTCGTTTGTGGCGGCAAGTGTGTGCGTCTTGATAGCGAGCGTGAGCACTGCGGCGATTGCTTCCAACGGTGTAATGTGGGCAATGTGTGTGTTGGGGGTGAGTGTCAGGTCTCTTGTCCCGAGGGGCAGAATGAATGTAACAGCGCCTGTGTGGATTTGCTAACCAATCGGCAGCATTGCAGCGGGTGCAATCAGCCTTGTGCTGACGGTCAGATTTGCGTCGGTGGGGAGTGTATTATCTCCTGTCCGCTGGGCCAGGAGGTATGCGGAGCATCATGTGTGGACTTGAACACGAACCGGGCCAATTGTGGACAGTGTGATAATCAGTGTCCGTCAGGGCAGGTTTGTAGTTTAGGGCAGTGCAGGATCTCATGTCCTGAAGGGCAGACCATCTGCAATAATAAGTGCGTTGATCTGACCAGGGATTTCAACCATTGCGCTTCCTGCAACAACGGGTGTGTGGCCGGACAGGTGTGCGTGGATGGGGCGTGTGAGTACTCATGTCCCGCTGGGCAGGAAGTATGTGGGGATGCATGTGCAGACCTGGCCTTCGACTCCATGCACTGTGGTGCCTGTGATAGCCCTTGTGCTGGTGGTTATCTGTGTGTGGATGGGGAGTGCGAGATGCAGTGCCCCACTGGTCAGGAGATCTGCAATGACATGTGTGTGGATCTTCAGGTTGATAGTTATAGTTGTGGGGCATGTAACTACATGTGTGCTGAAGGTATTATATGTCAGGATGGAGTGTGTGTAATTTCCTGCGAGGATGGCATGGAGCAATGCGGGAATGTATGCATTGACGTGGCTACGGATGTGAACAACTGCGGCTCTTGTAACAACGTATGCCCACAGCGTGCTAACTCGGTAACAGTGTGCTCTGGCGATGAGTGCAAGATCATATGTAACAGCGGATATAATAACTGCGATAAGGATGATTCCAACGGTTGTGAGGTGAACGGAGGTTGTCCCACTCTCTATTATGTGAATGGTGGTGGTAAGTATTTTAACAGTTGTACTTCCCAGTTTGCTTTGCCCAGGCCAGCAGGAGTGATGCAGGGCGATCTTATGGTTGCCGTGTTTTCCAGAAGGGTGAATGCATCCAGCGGTCTGGCTCCCTCCCATAGCTGGTGGCACCAGGCAGGCTCCTATGTTGCCGATGAGACCGATGGTATGAAGATTGTGGTCCTGACCAGAACGGCTGGCGGGTCTGAACCTAATAACTACAACTTCAATACCAATATTGCCTGTGATGCAAACTACCAGATTCAAGGGGTCATGTTCATTGTGCGCAATGGCTCTATTGCCCAGGTGGAGGAAGGAAACACCAACACAGTGGCTTCCATGCCTCTCACTCTGTATCCCTCCCTGGGAGTTTATATTTATTCGGTGTTTGGAGATTCTACCGGACTGCCTGCGGGCAACACTGCTATTTATGGGGACAATGCCGGTAATTATTCCAACCTGTCTGTTTCATACCGCCTGTTCTCTAATGGTAGTGACACTCCTGCTATAACCTACCCAGGTTATTGGAGTAACGACAACTCTGCTGCCATGGGAATCCTCATCCACTAAACCCTAGAGAAAATTTACAAGTTGAATTCGGGGTTGGCGCAACACCACCCACCCACCCACGCAATACCTCCCGCCAACCCAACTTCTGTAGGGGCACGGCATGCCGCTGTATACCGTGCCCTTCGCCAGCGGTGCACCAAACCCGCTGGCTGATCGAGGTGCCCTTTGAATCTTGAACCGCCCCCGCACTCCGTCACTCTCTCCTCATTCCTGCCCCCAATACCCCACACCACACTCATTTTCTGCTCTACTTTTCACTCGCAACTGCATGTGCTGAATCTGTTCAGACCTCTCTACTGTACATGAACAGCGGAATCCGTTATCCTCACACGATTACTTTGAGCCGCAAACTGCCTACAGGGTACGGCTACTATAGATAGGAGAGGCTCCAGAATGGAGACAGCAAAGATACTGGCAAACATTAAAAGCATATTCGAGGAGTACGGCAAGGTTCATATTGCCGATTTGACTCAGCTCGCCAGTCTTGCAGGAAAGAGTAGTGCTCAGGGAGAGAGTGAGATTCACTCAGTCACACCCCTGGTGGACCTGGCCCAACAAGTGAGGCAGCGCCAGACTGGTAACAAGATTGAACTTTGCGCCATTGTTAACGGTAAGTGTGGCCTGTGTAGTGAAGACTGTGCTTATTGTGCCCAGTCAGGCTTTCACTCCGCAGGCCTGAAGATGGAGACCTATCCCCTGATGGAGCCCAACCAGATCCTGGCGGCTGCTCAAAGAGCTGAGGAAGCGGGGGCTGTTAGATTCGGCATTGTAACCAGTGGCGACCACCTGCGCCCAGATGAGCTGCTCTCCGTCGCCAAGGCTGTGGAGCTGGTAACAGAGAAGACCACCCTCCGCTGTTGTGGTTCTTTGGGGCGAATGGAGCCCTGGCAACTTCGTACTCTCAAAAGTGCAGGACTGGTTAGATATCACCATAATGTTGAGACTGCCAGAAGCTATTTCCCGATGATCTGTACCACTCACACCTATGAGGAAAGGCTGGAGACCCTGTTGGTTGCCCGGAATGAGGGCTTGGAGATTTGCTGCGGGGGCATTCTCAATCTTGGTGAGACATGGGAGCAACGCATGGAAATGGCTTGCCAGCTTGCCGAACTTACTCCTGAATCCGTACCAATCAATTTCCTTAATCCCAGGCCCGGCACTCCGTTGGGACGCAGAGCATTGATGGACCCTCTGGAAGCAGTGCTCTCAATAGTCTTGTTCAGATTGGTGCTGCCTCAGACCGTTCTTCGCCTCGCAGGGGGCAGGCAGGAGTCCTTGGGTGAACTGGAGCGGGAAGGAGTCAGGTCCGGTGTAAATGGTCTGATGGTTGGCGATTACCTGACCACATCAGGTCCTGCTGTGGCAAACGACATGCAGATGCTGGATGAGTTGGGGTTGGTGCCTTCGCTGATTATGGCAGAGGAACCCCCATCGGTGCAGATGGGGCGGGATGGGGGCTGGGGAGTAGTAGTGGGGGACGGGAGAATAGTGGGGGAGATGACTGAGGGGGGGGGGAGGGGTATGGGTGAGGTGTGGGGGGAGAGGAAAGAAGAAGGGGAAGAGGAAGAAGGCCTATGAGTATAGACGGCTGGTTCCAGCGCAACAGGCTCTGGGGGGAGATGGAATCCCTTGAGTCAATGGGACTGGTGCGTGTGCTCAGGCAAGTGGAACCGATCTCTGCCACCGTTGGTCTGCTGGAAGACGGCAGGCAGGTAATGCTATTTTGCACCAACGATTATCTGGGGCTCAGGTTTCACCACCAGGTGATTCAAGCTGGCGTGAATGCCCTGCGAAAGTGGGGGGCGGGAGCCGGGGCCTCAAGGCTGATTTCCGGCAACCATGGTCTATACAGGGCGCTAGAGGAGAGATTGGCTATTCTCAAGGGAGCTGAGGACTGCCTCATTTTTTCCAGTGGTTATGCTGCCAATGTGGGGCTTGTATCTGCCTTGGCAGGCAGGGGTGACAGGGTCTGGGCGGATCACCTGGCCCACGCAAGCCTCCTTGATGGAGCTATAATGAGCAGGGCTAGATTGGGCCGCTTTCAACATAATGATGTGGCGGACCTGGAGCGAAGGATGGGGAGCAGAGGACCCGGAGTCGGTAGTTGTGGCGTTAAGGCCCGCGTCAGCACTGTCTCTGTTCCCGATATCGGACCAGATTATTTGGCCCAATCCCGGACCCCATTTTCACTATCTGAGGGTGACCAATCTGGTGCCGAGATAGTAAACCTGGTGCTCACAGAGGGGGTCTTCTCTATGGATGGAGATATCGCCCCCCTGCAAGAGCTGCATGCGTGCAGCCTCGCCAATCAGGCTCTTCTGGTCGTAGACGATGCCCACGGCACTGGTGTTCTGGGCCCGGCTGGTGCAGGTACCATCGCCCACATTGCTTGTTCCAGTAGTAGGGATGAAGCCCCTGCTACTGCACAATCCCCTGGGAAAGCGCTGAAATTGGTATCCGCTAAGTCGTCACCATCTGCTTCATCCTTGCAGAAGTCCGTGAATCTGCTCCAGACCGGTACGCTGAGTAAAGCGCTCGCTTCAGTGGGAGGGTTCGTGGCAGGATCCAGGGAGGTGATAGCCTGGCTAGCCAATAAGGGGCGGAGTCTCATGTTCAGCACTGCTCTTCCACCTTCGGCCCTTGCCTCTGCAATGGCAGCACTTGACGTTGTAGAGAGTGAACCATGGCGACAGGAGGCAGTGGCAGACAAAGCCCAGTATATAAGGAATAGATTACGGGAAATGGGCTATGTTGTGCCTGCCGGAGAGACTCCCATTATTCCCGTCATTATGGGCAATGTGGCATCTGCAACCAGGCTGGCCGACCACCTACTTGAACGGGGAGTGTTGGCACCTGCCATTCGCCCCCCCACAGTGGAACCGGGTAAGGCCCGCATTCGGCTCTCAGTCTGTGCTGAGCATAATGATGCTCAGATTGATGCCATGCTTGAAGCGTTTGCTGCTGCGCCGTCAGATGTACGGCCCTGAATACGGTTTTTGGTATGAAAGAGTGATCTTAAATGAAAAAACGTCTTTTTATTACAGCAATTGATACGGACATGGGCAAGACAGCAGTTGGCTGTCTTATAGCAGGTGGGCTTCGACAGAGAGGTATCTGTACTGGGGTGGTGAAACCTGTGATGACCGGATGTCCCACAGTAGTGGAGGCAAGTAGCAATTGCAGTGGAGAAAAGGCTGGCCAGTCCATCTCCTGTGCTGCTGATGATTTTCAGCTTCTTATTAATGCTGCTGGAGCGGAAGAAGGAGTGTCTGCTTCATGTCCATATAAGTTTGAGCCTCCAGTTTCGCCTCATCTGGCAGCCAGACTGGCAGGGGAGACTATCAAGCTGCCCCATATCTGCAGTCAGGTTGACCAGGTCGCTGCTAATACAGACATAGTCATCATTGAGGGCGCTGGTGGAGTGTTGAGCCCCATTACAGATGGTGTGTTTATGGCTGATCTTGCAGTGGCACTTGATGCTGCAGCCATCGTGGTTACCAATGCAAAATTGGGAATGATCAGTGTTACTCTCTGTGCGATTGAGGCACTACGGAACCGGGGCGTCCCTGTAGTCGGCGTGGTGGTTAACCGGATGCCCTGTGCGCCGGATCAGGCTGAGGCAGCCAACCCGGCAGAGCTGGAGGCCCTATGTGGTGTGCCCGTACTGGCTGTGTTGCCAGCAGTGGGGCAGGGCCACGCAAAGGGTGTTGGGGTGAGTACTAGTGCCAGTGCTAGTCCTGATTCCGTAGAATATGTGGTCAGGGCAATCGAGTCTCATCCCACCTATGATTCCCAATGGATAGACCGGCTTCTTGTCCATCTTGAAGTACTGGCCGGACACAACAGAACACGCCTGGACACCGTTTTGCGCTGGGATGCGGACCACCTCTGGCACCCGTT
Source organism: uncultured Myxococcia bacterium (assembly GCA_964477705.1). Taxonomy (GTDB): domain Bacteria; phylum Myxococcota_A; class JAVEVO01; order JAVEVO01; family CAYZFJ01; genus CAYZFJ01. The sequence continues at coordinate 38,172 of CAYZFJ010000002.1, forward strand.
CACCCAGATGAAAGATTACGTACAGGAGCAACCGAACCCAATTGTGATCACTTCTGGGAAGGGATGTCATCTGCAGGATGCAGATGGCAACAGCTATATTGACGGTGTGGCCTCCCTGTGGGCCAATGTGCATGGTCACAGGCATCCCACCCTGGATAGAGCCATATCAGAGCAACTGTCAAAGGTGGCCCATTCCACCCTGCTGGGGCTCACCCATGAGCCCGCCGCCACATTCGCCAGGAAGCTGGTGGAGATTGCGCCACCCGGAATGGAGCGGGTCTTTTATTCTGATGATGGTTCTACTGCTGTGGAGGTGGGGCTTAAGCTGGCTCTCCAGTACTGGCGCCTTCGGGAGGGCCCCAATACTTCACGCCGCAAATTCGCTGCCCTGACCCGTGCCTATCACGGCGACACTATCGGGGCAGTAAGCCTGGGCGGTATTGATCTTTACCACGCAATCTTCCGCCCCCTGATCTTCGACACGGTCAGGATCAAGGCGCCCTATTGTTACCGCTGCCCCATTGGTCCCGACAATAACTGGCCCTCATGTAACATGGCCTGTCTGGCAGAGATGGAGCGAGTGGTCAATGCGCATCGGGACGAGCTGGCCGGACTGGTCATGGAGCCTCTGGTTCAGGGGGCTGCGGGCATGATCACCCAGCCACCGGGTTATCTGGCGGGCGTACGGCGAATTTGCAGTCAAGCGGGGATCTTGCTGGTGGCAGATGAGGTGGCTGTAGGGTTTGGCCGAACAGGTAAGATGTTCGCCTGTCAGCATGAAGGTGTTACCCCGGACCTGATGGCGGTCTCTAAGGGAATCACCGGCGGGTACCTGCCCCTGGCAGCAACTCTCACCACCGGCAAGGTTTATGAGGCCTTCCTGGGTGAGCTGTCCGACCATAAGACCTTCTACCATGGGCACACCTATACGGGAAATCCTCTGGCATGTGCAGCAGGGTTGGCGAGCCTGAAGGTGTTTAGGAAGGAGGGGGTGCTCGATAAGATGGCTGGGCAGGAGGTGATCTGGCAGAAGGGGCTTGAGGAGATCTCCAGCTTGAAGAGTGTGGGTGAGATCAGGCGCAGGGGATTCATGACTGGCATCGAGCTGGTAGCAGACCAGGAGTCACGGCGCCCGTTCTCCGGTGACCTGTTTATGGGAAGGCGGGTTACACTGGCTGCCAGAAAAATGGGGGCAATCCTTCGCCCGTTGGATGATGTGATGGTCCTTATGCCTCCCCTTGCAATTAGCGATGGTGATCTGCAACTGCTTTTGGAGATTACCAGGGATGCAATCCGGGAGACTGTGGCTGGAGTGTGATTCATGGTGGTTGAGAAGGTTTATATTGCCCAGGATGGGGGAGGCGGTGACCAGGATTGTGCTTGCCAACCCTATCCTGCCCGGTTGTCTGGGTTGTACTTCATGGGCGAAAATCATAAGGCAGCCTCCCGAGGTTCTGTTCTTCTCCTCCATGGATACGGCGGATCCGGGGCCGAAGTGGCTGGTCTTGCCATCAGCCTGGCTGAGCGGAGGTTTGATGTGCTTTGCCCTGATTTGCCCGGTCATGGCGAGACTGGTGGGGTTCTGGAATATGATTCGGCTCTGGCGGCCTGCGTTGCCTGCTGCCATTGGTTGGCACGAAGGGCTATGGCCAGGCAGCAGAGCGACTACAAGCATCTGGTACGAAGTGACTGCGGGGATACGGCGCAGTTTAGGGAGGGGATCCGTCCCAGTATTGCCATGGTCGGCTTCAGTTTAGGAGCCAGACTGGCACTCGCTTGTGCGCGAATTATGGAGAACGGTGGGCCTACTTATAAGGCTGAGGCTAGGGGGCAGGGGCAGAGGCATATTCCCCATGTACACGTGCCTGGGGTGGTTCTGATTTCACCGCCAGGTCGGGCAATTCTTCTCTCTAGGCTTACCCGGTTATCCAGGTCTGTCATTAACACCAACAGTAACCAGGAACCCGGTGGTGCAGACAGAGCTCATCAGCGAACAGGGGGAGGGCTTGTGGGTGACGACAAGTCGGCTGTGTTCATGTTTCTACGCAAGCAGAGGGTGAGGGAGAGAGCACCTTTCGAAGGGCTTAATGGCATTCTGGAGAGACTTGGTCCCGATCTGGGACCAGTTGATCAGGAGCAGAACCGCCTTGTCCTCTATGGTAGTGAAGATCTCTCATCAGTCAGAAAAGCGGTGGCAGGACTGAAAATCTCCTGTCTGGTAGATGGTGCCTCCCACCTGGATATTATCACCTCGCCCATGGTGCTTAACCATGTGCCTTCGTGGCTGGCTGAGCGTATGGGTGGAAGTCCAGTTACCACTGCCATGGCTCATTATAGGTGTTGTAATGGGTGATGTGTATGCAACCCTGGCCGCCCCCTATGGGGCCCATGGCAAAAACGCTCAGTTTTATAGCCAAATCGGTAAGGCTCTTATATCAAGCCTGAGCAGTCTTGGCATGGAAGACCAGGGCAATGGCAGAATCCTTGAAATAGGATGCGGAACCGGCCTGTTCACCGCACTTATTAGAGCTACTTATCCAGAGCATAATATTGATGCCTGTGATGCCTCACCCGCCATGCTCGATAAATTCGATCCCCTGCTGCGAGAGGACCTGAAGGTAGTCCTGCATCTGAGCCGAATAAGGGATCTGGCCTCTGCTTCATGTCACATGGATGGGACTTGCTGTCCACACCAGGGTAGTGCTCATGGGGCTGGGATGCTTCAAGCTGGCAGTTACCCGTTGGTAGTGGGCAATATGTGTTTCCACTGGCTTGAATCCTCGGATCTGGTGGCTATCATCAGCCTCCTTGCCCCCGACGGTATTGCTCTCTTCAGTGTTCCTGTCTCCACTCCTTTCTCCAGGAGATCAGGGAACAGGCTTTTGATGAAAACCCTTATGGCTATGCGACGGGAATTAGCTGATGATCGCTCCCCTGGCTTTCTCGACGATGCCTTGCCTGCAGCCTTTCGCCCTTTGAGAATAGTTGGGCTTCACACCTTTGAATTGAGTGAGAGTTTCAGTTCCCGACAGGAATTTGCCGACTGTCTCTGGTCTCGAGGTTCCCTGCACGCCATTTTCGGGCTGGCAGCAGCACAGAGAGCTCATGACGTGCTAAGTGGGCGCTCAGGTGGAGAGGGGGTATCCATGGAGTTGTATCACACGGGCCCGTGGGAGATGGATTGGCGAATCAGTCTGGTCCACGCCAGCACCTGACTGACAGCATCTCACATACAAAACTACCCACATCCCGCCTTCAATGTACCAATAGACTTCCCTTGACTTGTACCCACCTGAACCACAACAGACAACTGGTAGTATATATGTGCAGCCCCATGGCTGATAGCTTTTCAGTCTTTCAAGGTGCAGCAGTCAACGAGAGGTGGAAAATCTTGGAGAACAGATGGAACCCTGATGATCCTAGAGTCGATGAGCCGGGCATGGGAACAGAGCAGCATGGGGATAAGCCCACTCCGTCAGGCGACGGCCCCGGAGCTCAGAGACCCAAACAAGGCTTCTTCCGGACACTCTCCTGGAAATGGGTGCTCTTGTCTATCCCTGTAATTCTCATAATCCAGTTGCTTGTCACCACCATTGTGGCGGCCCTGGGATGGGTTACCCTGCTCCCTCTGGTGGTGCTGGTAGCCTATTACCTGGGTGGCATGCTCATCGGGAGACTGAGCCCGGGAGTCACTATCAAGGAACCGGCTGTCGCAGTGGTGATTCTGATGGTCATACTGGTGGCTGTACAGCTTCTGTTCACTAATGTGCAGGTGTCTGCCGGGAACTTCATCTTCCAGGTGTTGTTCAGCTCTGTGGTAGCTGCGGGGCTGACCTGGCTTGGCGCCAGGACTGGTGAAGGTCTGACAGCCAGTCGCAGGCATGCAGAAAAATGAATTTCAGGGAGATGGATTCAAGATTTTGGCAGATACAGTACCTTTGAATTTGCAAGTATTATCTCTGTTCGTATTGAGAGTTGGCATGGCAACATCTTCTGGTATAGCGATGGGTAGCAGACTAAATTGATATTTTTATTAATTATTCCCGTCCATCATGTGCTTTGCTCTTTATTATCTGAAGACCCTTAGTTTATACTTCCATGGTTCAACACTAGAATCGTGGTGTCAGCGGTCTCAGGGCTGGAACGTCCAATGGCACCATATCTGACGGAGTCAGCTATGAAAGTCGTCCCTAAGAACTTTGGCAAGATTCTGCTGACCATCGGTCTATTGGCTTTGTTACCAGTCAATACGGCCAATGCTGCCAACGGATTTGTCACCCCCTTCAGCCTCAAGGTCAATGAAGCCATCGATAAGGTGGTAGAGTATTTCCGCCAGAGTCAGGGAGGTGATGGCAATATGGGACCATCCACTGGACTCAGCGCCCTGTGCATGCTGGAACAGCGCATGGCCCCCGGATTTAACGCCCCTACCGTGGGGTACCGGAACATGGACGCTGCAGACCAGGAGCGGATGCGTAATGCCGCCAAGTATATGGCCAACTCTATTCAGACCACATACTCTTACGGTGCTGGCAACTATTTGATGGCCTTGTCCGTTTACTCGGCAACAGGTGGCCCCAATGACGTTGGGGGCAACAAGACGGTCACCCAGACCATAGAGGCTGGTGTTGCCGGGTTGAAGAGCATGCAAGGGGCTGGTGGTGATGCGGGTGGCCCATGCCAGGCTGGTGGCTGGTGTTACACCAGCCCCAGTTGTGGTGATATGAGCTGCTCTCAGTTCTCTATGGCTGGTCTTTCCGCTGCGGCCAACGTGCTGCCCGGCTCAGACAACACACTGCACCTGGCTGAACGGTTCA
>CAYZFJ010000002.1:42998-55377 GCA_964477705.1 uncultured Myxococcia bacterium
CGGCGGCCACCGGTACCGGTGTGAGAGCGGAGGCGGCTCAACCCACTCTATGTCAGCCTCTGGCTTATGGACCTACCGGCTGGCCGGCCTGACCGTTGATGCTCCCAATGTGCAAACTGTTTTGAAGTGGCTCCAAAACAACTGGGCCTTCGCCAATGGAGTAAGTGGTTCCTATCACTACTACCTGTGGGCAGTTGCCAAGGGGCTGGAAGTTACCGCCAAGCCACTCAACGCACAGCCGGGCATCACCTACTCCGACGACATCGGTGGAACCAGGGATCCGGCTGCAGACGGCTTCCCTGAAGAAGCCCCTGGCTGGTATTACGATCTGGCTTACACCCTGGTGAATTCCCAAGGTTCCAACGGAGGATGGGGCGGTCAGACCGAGAGCGCATTCGCCTGTCTGGTGCTGGAACGCTCACTGGGTGGAGTCTGCATTGACCTGGATGAGGACACCGTCTGCGACATGATAGATAACTGCCCCATGGTCCACAACCCCGGCCAGGAGGATCGGGACGGCGATGGAGTAGGCGATGCCTGTGATGACTGTGTAGACATCTGGAACCCGGATCAGCGGGATACGGATGGTGATGGCACCGGTGACACATGCGACCCATACACCTGTGTGCATACTGGCAATGAGACCTGCGACGGCCTGGATAATGACTGTAATGGGCTTATTGACGACGGTATTAATCCTAACATGGGAAATCCGTCCCCTGACTTTTTCTGCGACACAGGCCTTCCTGGTGACTGCAGCAGGGGTTACCGCTGGTGTGAAAATGGGGCCTGGTTGTGTAAGTCGTTGAGGGAATCGACCGAAGAGGTGTGTGATGGCCGTGATAATGACTGTGATGGGTTTATTGACGGCACTGATCGAAACCTTGACGGCATCTTGTCTTCAAAAGAGTCGTTACGTACCGGATGCGGAGATTGTGGTGATGAAGTGGTTGAGATCTGTAACGGCATTGATGATGACTGCAATGGTCTGATTGATGACGATGCGATATGTGGGTATGGCGGGCGGTGTGTGGGTGGGGAGTGTGTGGCTCCCTGTGCCTCAGGTGAGTGTCCCCATCCCCAGGTATGCAGGGATGATGTGTGTGTTTCTCCCTGTGCTGGTGTGGAGTGTAATGGGGGAGATGTGTGCGATCGGGTTCAGGGGACCTGCTATGATCCATGTGAGGGGATCGACTGTTCCGATGGGCAAATATGCCATAATGGGCGCTGTGGCAGCTCTTGCTATGAGGTCGGGTGTCCCAGTGGTGAGACCTGCATTTATCCCGGTGAGTGCGTGACTAATCCATGCCACGGCTTTGACTGTGCCCAGGGAGAGATCTGTCGGAGCAGGGACGGGGTCGAGGCAGAGTGTGTTCCGTCATGTGTTTTCGTATCGTGTGGTATTAATTCGGAGTGTGTGAGCGGGGTCTGTGTGGCTCGAACCTGTGACGGCGAGACCTGCAACAGGGGGCAAATCTGCTGGGACGGAGAGTGCATCTCTGATCCGTGTGGGCAGGATAACTGCGAGCAAGGGCTTGTTTGTGTTCCGGTAGCACCGGAAGGTGCTGAGCCTGAGTCTCAGTGTGTTCAGGACCTGTGTGCTTACACAACCTGTGGCCCTAATCAGGTGTGCCAGGTGTTCTGTGCGGGTGAGGGGACGGAGACCTGCGAGAGCCGCTGTGTTCTCCATCCGTCCCAGATAGTGGATGACGAGTTTGATGATGAAGACTGGTACCCCGAAAATCCTGATGGGGATGCAGGGGTTGGGCATGATGGCGGTACTAATGGTGAAGGCCCCGGTGGGGGGGGCAGTGGAGAGGGGAACGATGCTGCCTCAAATGATGATGATGGGGATGATAAGGGGCTGTTGAGCACCGGGTGCACATGCAGCCTGAGCTCTGGTGGCAGGCCAGTAGCTGGAGGCGGCTCTGCGCCTGGTGCGGTGGATGGCGCCATGGCCCTCCTCTTCTGTCTGCTGGCTGCAAACACCATTTGGGGTAGAATGGACCGCAGAAAGAACCGCAAGAACTGACCCTTCGCATCGTACTCGACAATAAACCACCAACTTCCCAGCCCATATCCAGCCTGTAGTCACTCCCTTGGTTTATTGGTGGTAAGTAAGCTCCTATTTAGGTTCAATAAGGCCTTCAATCAACTTTATTTTAATCAAACCTTTAATGTTCATTCACAATCTGGTAGCCTTAATGGGACAATTTTTCTTTAACCTAAATCATGGCGTTATCAAGCGGTATGCAGCGCAATGATCAAGGATTAATCATGAAACTTTTTAGCAGACATGCAGGCAAGTGTATCACATTGTTGTCCCTGTTGCTGGTCATGGTTCCAGCCACCGCCAATGCTTTTGTCACCCCATTCAGCCTTAAAGTGAATGAGGCCATTGACAAGGTAGTGGATTGGTTCAGGAACAATCAGGGTGGCGATGGTTCAATCGGAGGGCAGGCCACTGGTCTGGCTGCACTGTGCATGCTTGAGCAGCGCATGGCCCCAGGGTTGAATGCTCCCACAGTGGGATACCGCAACATGGATGCTGCGGACCAGGAACGGATGGAGCGCGCGGCACGGTACATGGCCAACCAGCTTCAAGCCACATACTCTTATGGGTCGGGCAATTTCCTGATGGCACTATCAGTTTACACGGCAACTGGTGGCCCCGATAACGTGGGGGCCAACAAGACTGTGAGCCAGACCATAGAGGCTGGTGTTGCCGGGCTGAAGAGCGTGCAGGGGCAGGGTGGTGATGCTGGTGGTCCATGTCAGGCAGGTGGCTGGTGTTATTATGATCCAAGCTGTGGCGACATGTCCTGCTCCCAGTTTTCCATTGCCGGTCTCTCCGCTGCCGCTAACGTACTGCCTGGCGCAGACAACACTCTGCACCTGGCAGAGCGATTCATTACCAAGGCTAAGAATGCCGACGGTGGCCACAGATACCGGTGTGAGAGTGGAGGCAGCTCAACCCACTCCATGTCTGCCTCCGGCCTCTGGTCTTATCGCCTTGCAGGGCTTGCTGTACATGAGCCGAACGTACAGCGGGTGTTGCAGTGGTTCCAGAATAATTGGGCATTCCAGCCCGGCTCAGTCAGCGGCTATTATTACTATTTCTTCTGGGCAATCGCCAAGGGACTGGAAGTCTCTGCCAAGCCTCTCAATGCCCAGCCCGGGCTCATATATTCCGACGATATTGGCGGCACCAGAGACCCTGCTGCAGATGGATTCCCTGAGGAAGCCCCAGGCTGGTATTATGATTTGGCCTATACCCTGGTAAATTCCCAAAATGCTAACGGCTCCTGGACTGGCTCGCACCATGAGAATGCCTTTGCCTGCCTGGTGCTGGAGCGCTCCCTTGGCGGCGTCTGCATTGATCTGGACGAGGATGCAGTCTGCGACATGGTGGACAATTGCCCTATGCTCAACAATGCTGGGCAGGAGGACCGAGATGGCGATGGGGTTGGCGATGCCTGTGATAACTGTGTAGACATCTGGAACCCGGATCAGCGGGACACGGATGGTGATGGCACCGGTGACACGTGCGACCCATACACCTGCGTGCATACGGGTAATGAGATCTGTGATGGTTTGGACAATGACTGCAATGGACTCATTGATGACGGCATCAACCCCAACCCTGCAAACCCATCACCAGAATTCTTCTGCGATACAGGGCTTCCTGGCGATTGCAGCCGAGGTTACCGCTGGTGTGAGAATGGCGCTTGGGTGTGCAAGCCATTGCGGGAGCCTGCTGAAGAGGTGTGTGACGGCCGTGATAATGACTGTGACGGTTTTATCGACGGTATGGACCGAAATCTGGATGGCATTTTGACCCCCAATGAGTCACTGCGTAATGGCTGTGGAGTTTGTGGTGATCAGGTGGTTGAGACTTGCAACGGAATCGATGATGATTGCAATGGTCGAATCGATGACGGAGCGGAGTGTCCATACGGCGGCAAGTGCGTGGCTGGAGAATGTGTTGCTCCCTGTGCTTCTGGTGAGTGTCCACAGCCCCAGGTATGCAGGGATGATGTTTGTGTTTCTCCCTGTGCCGGAGTTGAGTGTGATGGAGGTCAGATTTGCGATCGTATCCATGGTACTTGCTACGACCCCTGCGAAGGCATTGAGTGCACTGGTGGTCAAGTGTGCCTGAATGGACGCTGTGGCGATACTTGCTATGATGTGGGGTGCCCCAGCGGCGAGACCTGCATCTACCCCGGTGAGTGTGTGACTGATCCATGTCATGGTTTTGACTGTGCCCAGGATGAGATTTGCCGGAGCAAGGATGGGGTAGAGGCTGAGTGTGTTCCCTCATGTGTTTTCGTCTCCTGCGGTATCAACTCTGAGTGTGTGAGCGGGGTCTGTGTGGCCCGCACCTGCGATGGCGAGGTGTGTAGTGGTGGGCAGTTGTGCTGGGATGGTGAGTGTATATCTGACCCATGTGGACGCAGCAACTGTGAACAGGGGCTCGTCTGTGTTCCAGTAGCACCAGAGGAAGGTCAGCCTGAAGCCCAGTGTGTACAGGATCTTTGTGCTTATACAACCTGTGGTCCTAACCAGGTTTGCGAGGTCTTCTGCGCTGGCGAAGGGGTAGATTCCTGCGAGAGTCGCTGCGTTCTTCATCCATCCCAGATTGTGGACGATGGCTTTGACGATGAGTGGAACAATGGTGGTGGAGATGGGGACGCTGGTGTGGAGGCTGATGGCAGTGTGTCTGATGAAGACAGTGGCACCAATAACGCCACAGATGTGGGCGTGGATAAGCCCGATGATGGCAATGACAAGAGCTTCCTGAGTACAGGATGCACTTGTTCCGTGGCTGGCATGACCCCAGGCCATGAGAATGGTGTGGCTGGTAAGGGATTGGGCGGATTGGTCCTGTTTGGCTTGCTGGCAATGGCCGGCTTCCTTACCCGGAGCAATCGGCGCTGGTAAGTGCTCCCCCATTCACTTGATCAGATTAGATTAATAAACCCCTCCCCCCCTGTGATGACTGATTGAATCTTTCTTTCCGCATCCACAATACCCCTGCCTTCAATTGCTCCGTATATCTGTCTGTTTCTGTCTTTGAACACTCCAGGGAGTCCGATGGTGTGGCAGCGAGTGGAGCGGTCTCCCCACGGGGTGAATTCCATGGAGAGCACATTTCTTTCAAGGCCGTTCCCACGGAATGGGGTGGTTGAGCCTGGATGCATGGGCCAGCCAATCTGCATGGATGACGCAGCCAGAAAAGGGTGTTGTTTTTGCCATAGGTAGCATTTGCCGCTGTACAAACCATTTTTTTTGGAGAGCAGCACCAAACCCCAGAGTCTCTCTTCTTGCGGGTCAGATTGAGTCGAGAGATGTGTGGGAATGTATCCCGAAAAGAATAGTTGTTGTGATGGTCTACTCAATGGATGGACTGAGAACTCTTTCCAGAAAAAGGTAGTACAGTTGTTCAGGGAGAATCGATGTTCACCCAACTCCAGGGAGCAATGGGCGGTTAGCCCCGCGTCATACTGGACAACCCGCAGGGGGTGCAGAGACTTCACCATTGGGTTGATTTGCTGCTCAACTATGGTTATGGGTTGGATAGGGGTGGATGGGGTATGGATAATGGCATCAAGGGCGATTCTGTCTTCTCTATGGCCGGCAATCACATGGAGCCGCTGACTCTCATTCCTGTTGCTCTCCGTTTTCACACCAGCCTGTTCAATTTGCTGCTTCTCCAGGTAAATCCGCATTCCCGGAAAGACAAACCTGGATGTTCTCTGGTTCTGGCTCATGCCAGTTGTGAATGGCAGGGTGACACAGTGCTCCACCATTCTCCCAGTCTTCAGATCATGGCAAAAAACCTGAGCTGAACAATAGTAGCCTCTGTTGCTTACAAATATACCTATCACAACCTCTCGGTCCACGATGACTATATTCCATGAAGGGAGCTTTGAAGCTAGTCGCCTGAACAGAGGTGGGAGAATGATATTCCTTGCATCTGCCAGATTCCAATTGGCAATTCTTCCCTGAAACGTTCCGAGATTCACTCGCCCGTCAGGTGCTATCACCGATTCTGGGGCGGCCTTCAGGTATTGCCCCATTGTTTCGGTTAATCTGTTTGCGTGACCAGTATCCCCAACAGGATTGTTATCTGAAACCAAGTCTAACCTCCAAAGCAATAATCCAGATGTGGTCAAACTTACCAGAGGGGAGCTGCAAGTTGCAAGGAGCGAGAAGAAAGTAGAAAGTAGAAGTAGAAGTAGAAAGAGTGAAGTATTAGCTCTAGCGCTAATCATTAGTAGGGGCGAGCGGCGCTCGCCCTCAAGGGCCCCGAGCTGCCAATTACACCTGGAACGAAACCTTCTTTAGGGGTCTTCCCCAGTGGTCCAACCAACCGCACAGCTAAGAGGATAGGGAAAGAGAGGCATAAGATGAGTTTAGAGATAATTTCTTAACCCTGCTAACTGATAACTCGCAATTTGGAGCTTGCAGCTTATCACTTACGCTTGGCGTTCTTGCGGACAGGCTTTTCGGGGGGAAGGATCTTATTGAGGGAACGGGCTGCCGTTACCCGTACTCCAGGAATACGGTCATCCAGGAGCACCCGCAGAGTCTCTTCGTGCTCATTGGTGCCGATGCGACCCAATACCTCTGCGCTGATGGCCCGGATAATCTGATCATCGGATTTGGTGCCGTCCACAAAAGCCTGCACGGATTTAGGGTCGTTCAATCTGGCCATAGCTCCGATAGAGTTGCGGGCAATGGAGCGGTCCGCATTATTGATTCCTGATTTACGGATGATCTCCAGACCAGGCTCCCCCATGGTGAGCAGCAGTGACAGGGCTCTCTCCCGCTGGGCTGTATTACCTTCTTCCATGAACAGGGTGAGGAATTTGTATGCACGGCCTTTGTCAGACAAGGTCCCCAGCTTCTCTACTACATTGGGGTTCACGTGGTTGAAGTTCGGCTTGAGCACTCTCAAACAGACTTCGTCATCGGTGGAACAGATGGCGCCCACTGCCATGCTCAAAATCTCAGGATCACGTGGATCTACTGCCACCTGTAGCATGAATGCCGCATCTTTGCCCCCCACCTTAATCAGGGCATCCATGGCCGCACTCTTCATCTCCCGATCGTATCCCAGGAGCAGGCCCTGTAATGCCTGCAGGCCAGCCCTGTCTCCGGTGTTGCCGATGGCCTCTATTGCAGCCATCTTTACGTCCTTGTTGATCTCGTTGTCAACCGCACGCTGCAGGAATGGAATAACCTGAGCACCACCAATCTTGCCAAGGGCAATGGCTGCTTCCCTGCGCACATCGCTGTTGCCATCAATAATCAACCGCCCCAGGTCGCCTATAGCTTCCTTGTCACCCAACTCACCCATGGCACGCACTGCAGCAGTACGAATATGGATAAAATCCATGGTCACTGCCTGACGAAGCTGCTCCAAGTGAGCAGGGTCTCCTGAGCGGCCAAGGGCATCTATGGCAGCGGTGTTCAGCCGCTCATCGAATCGCGTGTCAAGGGCAATTGGAGCCAATGATGAAGCGCCAATGCGATCGCCCAGGATGGCAATACCCTGCGCAGCTAAAAGACGTATCTCAACATCCTTGGTCTTGACGCCTTCCCGGAGAATCCCAATGCACTTATCACGCTTGCCAAGTTGTGCAAGCATTTTCGCACCTTTCATCTTCTCCAGTTCGTCCTTGCTCTTGAGCATGTCATCAAGGATGGGTAAGACTCTTGGATCATCGATGGTGAGCAGGGGTTCTTTGGCCAACTCCCGCACCTTCTGATCTTTGCTTTTGTACAGGGAGAACAGGATATCTCTGGCACCCTTGGTGTTGATAGCCGCCAGCGTGGTCAGTGCTTCACCCCGCACTTCAGATGTTGGGGGCTTGATCACCGCTCCTTCGAGTATCTTGAGAGCATCTTTTTCATCCTTAGTATCTTTGGCAAGTGTGGCAAGCTTCTGAAAGATTTTTGGTCTCACATCAGCTTCTTTTTTCAGTGCGTCTGTCAGAACCTTGTTGCGCACTTTGGCTGGCATCTGATCAAGCAGCGCCAGGGCCTGATTGGAGATCAAAAACGAATCCAGGCTCTCGCTTATGGCCGGGTAAAAGGCCTTGTCGTCCTTATTGCCCAAAATCAGCAGCCCATATTGCTTGGCATTCCAGTTCTCTTCCAGGAGCAACTCGGCAGCGCGTTTGATCGCCTCTTTGTCTCCCTGTTCGGCCAGCCCTGACAGGGCCATGCCCTGAACAGTCATGTCCCTGGATTCTACTGATTCCCTGAGGACGGCGTTGATTTGTGTATAAACGCTAATCTCATCAACTACAGCTTGATCCGCAGCTTCGTCTGCTGCCCACGTGATACCGCTCCCACAAAGGCTTAAGGCCACTGTTAGCGCGGCAGATGACATAATCTTGAATTTCATATACGGGATCCTCCTTACAAGAAACCTATTTATATCCTATTTGATCTTCTCTTTCCAACCCTATCTGTGTTGCTTCAGCAGAAGCATGGTTCAAATTTCAGTTTAAGCAGAGTCAACAGGTGTTCTTCATCCTGCTCCATCACTGATTGGGTGGTTGATTTATCCTGTGGCCCTGCAATTATGACCTCGCCTCTCTGCAATGGGAGAGAAGTGTAGGACAGCTGTGGGGCAGGGTAGTGGGTGATTTAGATAGCTTGCTTACGATGTGTGGAGACGCTGACTGGTTTGATGTCGCCTGGATGGCGGCGTGGTAATGGCAGGGCCGGTCCATAAAATTTGCCCTTCAGGGCCTACAAGTACCGGTCTGTTATCTCGCCATCGCAGGTCAGGGGAAAAGAAGCCACTTTCAGGAATTCGCAGCTTCCCAACCCTGATGGGCACACCATGCCCCCTGCCTGTACCGTGTTGCAGTAGCCACATGTCGAACGTGATCAGTTCGACCTCATTGGAGGTTGAAACCAGTGTGTTGCTGGTATCCTGGTGGTTAGTGGCAAGGTAATATGGGTTGTTTTCCAAAGACGCTGTATCGGAGTGGCTCATGATTCGGCGCATAAAGACCTCGGCTTCACAGCCTCTGACAGGACATTCCACACCGGATTGAATGTCGAGCAGATCGCTGGCCACCATCCAGCCGCGCCTGTGCTGGGGGCCATGAATCACCTGATGCCAGTACAGACATCCTGAGACAGTATTGCTGCAGACCTCCATGGTTCTCCCTGAAAAAACAAGGTCACCTCTGGAGAGAAGGGCAAAGGCGCGAGATGGCAATGGTAGTCGGGAGTCTGGTGTGCGGAAAACTGGGGCCTTCTCCTGTACCACCACAGCGGTCCTCAGCGAGGGCGTTAGTCCCTCTGGTTTTCTGTCGCCAGGCTTGATCTCAATTGGCTGTCGATCAAATAGAATCTGAAAGCCATCAATTGAGAGGCTTAGAGAAGGAAATGGAGAACCGAGCACCAATTCGAGTGCATAGAGGTAAGCGTTTTCCAGACTGGCAAAACCACCTAAGGTCAAAAGCAGGTTGGATTCCTGTGCTAAGTCTTGGCCCAGATAGTGTGCACTCGCTTCATTTGTTGTGGAGGTGGGGTTCAATTCAGTTTGAATGATGGGGCAGATTTGTCTTCCTGACTGATCCAGAGGAAGATAACCAGCCATGAGCCTCATTCGTGCCGATTCAGCGGTGGATCTGCCAATGGCATCTCCAGGGAAGGTTCCAATCTGGATAGTATATGGACCGTCGGGATGATCCTGGAAAGGTGTTGTACACCCTGATCGGTAGAGCTCGCTAGCGTCCCAGTTCCCGTCCATGGAGATATGGGGGGCATCGCTGGTGGGGTTGGTAGATTGCCTTCCGAGGAGTCGGTAGCCCAAAACTGAATTCTGCAGCACTGCTGTGATTACAAAAATCAGAGCTATGGCCGCAAACATAAAAATTACCCCGAAAATACCCTTGCGGTATATCAAATTTTCTCCTCTGGAGCCGACAAGTTTAATTCTCAATACCTAGCGGCATTGGAGGCGAATGTCAACCACCAGTTTAGAAAATTTGTATGGGTAAACTTTCCTGTAAGTTGTCTATTGCACAACAATATTTTCGTGTTAGCTTTATTCCCATTGTCTAGGGGCTTGGCTTATAGCAGCATGGGGTAAATTTACCTTTTCATGTATTCTGATTGGATTTTCAAGCACGTCTATCGTGGGAGGTACAAATGAAGGCGAGAGAGATCATCAAGGGAGTCTACTGGGTTGGTGCAAATCATTGGGATCGTAGACTCTTCGATTCACTTATACCGCTCCCTGACGGAACCAGTTATAATGCCTACCTGGTCCAGGGTAACAGCAAGACTGCACTCATTGATGCGGTTGATCCTGCCAAGCTTGACACCCTGGCAGCCCGTCTGGATTCACTGGGGCTGGATAAGATCGACTACCTGGTAGCCAACCATGCGGAGCAGGATCATTCCGGTTCCATTCCCGCCATGCTCGCCAAGTATCCCGGAATGAAGGTTGTGTGCACGCCCAAGTGTAAGGGTATGCTCATGGATCTGCTCCATATTCCTGAAGAACTGTTCATGGTTGTGGAGGATGGAGCCATGCTGTCTCTTGGCACTGATCGGACCCTGGAGTTCATTCATGCGCCATGGGTCCATTGGCCCGAGACAATGCTCACCCACCTGGTGGAGGAACAGATTCTGTTTACCTGTGACCTGTTTGGTTCCCACCTTGCCAGTTCCTCTCTGTATGCAGTGGACAAGGGGAGGGTGCTTGAATCTGCTAAGCGCTACTTTGCTGAGATCATGATGCCCTTCAGCCGCATTATTGTGAAGAACCTGGAAAAGATTGCCAAGAGGGAGTTCAGGATGATCGCTCCCAGTCACGGCCCTATCTATAATGAGCCGGACTGGATTGTGGATGCTTATAAGCGCTGGGTGGCTGGCAAACCGGCCAATCTGGTGGTGATCCCATATATATCCATGCATGACAGTACCAGGCTGATGGTTGAGGCCTTGATTGAAGCCCTGGTGGAGCGAGGTGTGGATGTGCAGCCCTTCAACCTGGTTGATTATGATATTGGCAAATTGGCCATGTCGCTGGTGGATGCTGCCACCATAGTGGTGGGAAGTCCTGCTGTTCTGAGTGGCGCTCATCCTAACGTGCTTCATGCGACCCAGTTGGCTGGTGCCCTTCGGCCTCCCAAGGTTAAATATATCTCGGTGGTCGGTTCATATGGATGGGGAAGCAAGATGATTGAGCAGTTGGCAGAGTCGGTGGCAGGCCTGAGGGCAGATATTATTGAGCCTGTTATTGCTCAGGGGCTGCCAAAAGCTTCTGATATGGTGGCCATAGAGCGACTTGCAGATTCTATTGCTGAGAAACACCGGGCATTGGATCTGGCAGCTTTTCATGATATGACTTATTGACTGGGCCCTATATTGCCCAGGGGTGGCAAACGACAATGTCATGATACCTTGAATGATGTGTTTCAATTCAAACCCTGTTTGGACGAAAAAAGGAGCCGCTAAATGAGGAAATTCGAATGTGATGTATGTGGATATATTTATGATGAGGCTGAAGGCGATCCTAATGAGGGCATCGCTCCCGGAACAAAATGGGAAGACCTTCCCGAGGATT
This sequence comes from uncultured Myxococcia bacterium, assembly GCA_964477705.1. Classification (GTDB taxonomy): domain Bacteria; phylum Myxococcota_A; class JAVEVO01; order JAVEVO01; family CAYZFJ01; genus CAYZFJ01. The sequence continues at coordinate 54,604 of CAYZFJ010000002.1, forward strand.
GGGTTTGTCCAACCTGCGGTGTTGGCAAGGATGAGTTTACGGAGCTGGACTGAACCAGTTAAGGTCTGAGCAGAATAAATCTGAAAGGCCAACAAACGCTAAACGCCAATAGTCAATCAGAAATGGTTGCTTCTCGCTGCTCAAAGGGATGATCAGCGCATTCCTCGCTGCTGTCCTTCCCTTGAACTTCAATGCTCATACTGGAGGTTGATTTAAATGACAGAACTTCGTCAAATCTACAAATGCAACATCTGTGGGAATATGGTGGAGGTGGTTCGTGCATCGGGTGGAACCCTGACCTGCTGCGGTCAACCGATGGCGCTCCTCGATGAGAACACCGTGGATGCTTCCAAGGAGAAGCATGTTCCAGTGGTAGAGCGGATTGACGGTGGCTACCGGATCAAGGTTGGCTCCGTAGCCCACCCCATGGAAGAGAAGCATTACATCGAGTGGGTGCAGCTCATCGCTGGCGATAAGGCCTACCGGAAGCATTTTCAACCTGGGGAAGTACCTCAGGCTGAGTTCGCTCAGTTGGGAGAAGAAGCAGACCAAGTCTTCGCCAGGGAGTATTGCAATCTCCATGGGCTTTGGAAAGGATGATCCTCATGAACAAGCGTATGTATGAAAAGCTGAATCAGCAGGTGAAAGAGGAGCTGTATTCCAGCTATCTCTACTTGGCCATGTCTGCTCATTTCATCTCTAATGGGCTCCCAGGGTTTGGCAACTGGATGCGAGTTCAGGCTCAGGAAGAGTTGAACCATGCCATGATGATGT
>CAYZFJ010000002.1:55387-68006 GCA_964477705.1 uncultured Myxococcia bacterium
TGACCCGCAAAGATCTCGGCAAGCTCGCATCAAATGTTCGACTTTATCCAGGAGCGTGGTGAGCAGGTTAATCTGCTGGCTGTCGAGGCCCCTCCAACATCATGGGAGTCACCAGTTGTGGCTGTTAAAGAAGTGCTCAGTCATGAAAAGAAGGTGACCGCTCTGATCAACGACCTCATTGATCTGGCTATTGAATTGAAGGATCATGCCACCAATAATTTTCTCCAGTGGTTTGTGGCAGAGCAGGTTGAGGAGGAGGCATCTGCGGATGATCTGGTGCAGAAGCTTACTCTTCTGGGCGGTACTGGACCCACCTTGTATATGCTTGACCAGCAACTGGCAACCAGGGTCTATACGCCTCCTGCAGTGGCTGCAAAGTAAGTAGCTGGTAATGTCCTGTCAGAGATGGCTGATCTGGCCTCTTACCATTTGATTTTCTTCAAATTTCTTTAACCAAACCTGAACTCTTCTGACTGATACCTGTTCCTGATTTTTGTTAGTCTTTGCCGGTTCCATCTCCGTTTCCCATCGATGGAAAAGACATAGGCGCACCCCACTCGCTTATCATATTCGCCTTATCTTTTTGCTAGAGAGAGGGTGCAGGAGAACAAGGATTCTTTCAAGATGTCACTGACTGGATGGGGGTGTGAGATATGGATTCTTGGCATGATTTAGATGAGAGACGGTTGAAAGAAGAGTTTTTGAATTTAGAACAATCACCTTGGGATAATTGGACTTAGACCATTTGTTCGGGGTGACTGCTTTGGGATTTATTATTGGAAGAGTGCATGAACCTGAAGCCCCAATCAGAACGCACAAAGGCATAGAGGAAGAATAGGATAAAAATTAAAATCATGGCTGTCATGATTCGGTTGTATCCTTCACGCACAAAGATCTTGCCCTCACCAGGAATCGGCATGGTTTGAGGTGCATGGGGCAAGCCATATCGGGTGGCCAGGTGATCAATCTGCACCAGGTGAATGACAGGCACACCCTCTTCCATAAACCGGGTCATTACGGAATTCACATTAGATGCACCGGCAGGCATGGTTCTGTTCAACCCGGGAGCAAAAGCTTTCTTGCTGATTGAGGTGCCTACTGAGCTTGAACCACCTCCCACATTCACATAGGCTTTAATCTCATCGCCCTGGGCAAGCTCCTGATACAGTTGCATCCTGGTGTCAACGCTCTCATTGAGGGTCTTGGTCTTTATGAATACCAGGTTGTTTCGGGTGATGCCATCCTGCAGCAGATTTCGGCCCATCCTGGACAGCCCCAGTCCCCTGTCTTCGATCCCACCCAATGAGGCTGCGTGGGATTTATATGAGAAGATTTTCCGCTTGTGCAGGACGCTCTCCATGTCTACCCAGAGCAGATCGGGCAGATTGGCTCCCCACTGAGAGGCGGTAACGCTGGAGATGGCCAGCGGCTTGGCTTTCAATACTTCGAGAGCTGCATATGTGGCGATGTTTAGAGCAGGGAATGAGCCTGAAAAGCCCACAGCTACCAGATCTCCCTCTTCCACGCCAGCCCTTTTAAGCAGATGTACCATTACGGCAGCAAAATTGGGGTTGAGCGATGTTTGTTTTGCTTCCAGGTGTCCGGTATTACTGGTTACCTGGCTCATCAAGGTTCCAATCATGCCTGACTGGGCAGGGTCTGATTCCAGATCCAGCTCGCCGTAGAGCTTAATCTTCTCCTGCTTGATAGCCTCCATCGCCTGCTTGGCAAGGCGGGCTGCAGCTAACTTCTCTGCATAATAGGGCTGGGGCGCTTTGGTCTGAAAGAACTCTACTGCGAATAATCCGGCAATGGAGAAGCAGGCAATCAGAGCTACAACCGTGCGGGAGATATGTTTAGGGCGCCAGTATATCTTTTTCATATGTGTAACTCAGCCCCCGCAATGAGAATCAGGATCAGCCTGACAACAACAGACGCAATTATCAGTGAACTCATGGTCTCAACCACCCCCTGGCGGTCTAGCCAGATGGCAATAAGGCCAGGAATTATGTACCCTATTACCGTAAGACCGTCGTCACCGAACCCTGGATAGCCGACTAGAACGTATCTCATCAGACCGCCCAGCATGAACCCGATAAGAATCATCATCACGGTTCTTCGCCGGCCATATACTATCAGCACTGTGGAGAGGGCCCGCACAATAGCGAACGTGGCAAAGGCGGCTACCAGGGTCAGGACTACGTCAAGCGGACGCCCTAGACTCAAGGCTATATAGCCTGGCACCACCATGCCGCCTGCAGCTATGCCAAACAGTTCGGTGAATAGCAGGCTTACCACCAGACCGATTCCGATTGAGAGTGGGAGTAGTTCAGTCAACTGACGCCTCGTTTTTATTGATTGTTATGGTCTGCAGATTATCGGCCATGCGGCCTGCTGCTTCCTGTGTGTTGGCTGCGACCACCGCCAGAGGGGGGGGCGTGACGACGGCTGCAGTGGCAGGGGCAGTGGCAGGGGCAGTGGCACTCATCTCATCAGCAGTTTCAGGAGGTTGGTCTTCCAGGGTGCACCTGTTGCTGAAATAGTGGACCAGTTCAAGACCAGGCCCGCCGATATTCCCCATGCCCATAATCAAGGCCATGCGGCCCGAGAGGCCCACAATGGTTTCAACAATATCATTAATGGAGTTGTCTTCGGCAAAGATGATCCTGGAGCTATCCAGACCAGCGGATGCTGCTGCTTTGGCAAAGAAGTATGTACCGGAGCCAATAAGCAGGTACTTGTCAGCAAGGGGCCACTCTACACATGCCTGGCCTAGTTGCATTGAACGGTCTGGCCTGTCTGCCCGGCAGTTAAATATGGCGATCTTCCGCTTTGCCTCGGGCCACCTCTCGATGGCCATACGCCAAATCTGACCGGTCGACTGGGGATCATTGGCAGCAAATCCGTTGATAAAGAGGAGACGCCGCCCGAAAAAATCTACTTTGTATTCAACCATGGCACCGGCGTCTGGCCGCGTCTTCCACATTCCCCGGATAGCCACATCACGAGGCACACCCAGATCACTGCAGACTTGCAGGGCAAGAGCCACATTGTCCGGGAGCTCCACATAGCTGAATCCAGCTAAATCCTGTGGGGTGATGCTGGCAATATGGGCGTCGGTAATAGGAATAAGCTGAGACTTTCGATCGGCAGCACTAACCTTAAATACATCCAGGTGTTTCTGCTCACAGGTATAGAGCCGTGCTTTAACTGGAGTCATGCCGGCCAGTGCAATAGCCACATCCCGCTCGCCGGGACCCATTACATCCAGGTGGTCGGCTCTGGCGTTGGTGATTACGCCATGGGTGGCACGGACGAATTTGAATTCACAGAGGGACTGGAGGTGGGGTTGCACAGCCATACATTCAATGACAAGCGCCTGTGCATGGCAAGTAGCAGCAGCCGAGACGATACGCATCTGTTCGATAACGTTGGCTTTTGCTGGTCTGAATACGGGGTATTCCTTACCATCGGGCATTATCATCCGGGCAAGAGTGCCGGTTGTCTTAGCACAGGTTACAATGCCACTCTCACGCAATCCACCGGCAATGAGCCTGGTGACGCTGGATTTGCCCCTGGTGCCGTTCACGTGTACTCGAACAGGGATGCAAGCCAGATTACGCTTGTGAACCAGTAACTCGGTGATGCCGAGTAGGATCACCACAATGGTGATTATTCCAAGAACCAGGATTCCTGACATGAAGCCCAAATCCCCAATCCCAATCAGACATGAATGTTTTTGATGGTCATTTGATGTCCTGATTGATTTTCAAACCACCGGTTTCTGTTATCAGATGATACTATAAGACCACTAGGTTGCGTCTTTATCGCGCTTTTCCCATGGGAAGGTCAACAGACTACTTCAAAGCACCATCTGAGCCCCGAACTGTGCCCATGCCTCTGTTCTTTCTTCTCTTTTTTCTTTCCACTTGCCACTTTCCACCTGCCCCTTTACTCTGTGACCGGGAGAGTTGATGATCCTGGATAGATTATTAGGATCAATGTTCTTAAGTAGTGGCTGAAGGTGAATAATGCTGAAGATTACTGAGATTTTTCGCAGCATCCAGGGTGAGGGGCTGGATGGGGGACGACCATGCTGTTTCGTCAGGCTATGGGGTTGTAATCTGAACTGTGTCTGGTGCGATACCCAATACTCCTCAATGAAGGTGGACCAGGAAGATCAGTCTGGTGAGGCTGGGGTAGCAGGGATGGCTGGAGAAGCGGTGCCAGACTGGCGTCTGATGTCAGTGGAACAGATCTCCGATGTAGTAGTACAGACAGGCAGCGGTCTGGTTTGTGTCACTGGCGGTGAGCCCCTCCTTCAGAGTGAGACTGGGTTGCTCCTCGATAAGTTGGTGGCTGAGGGCCTGGATGTGGTTCTGGAGACGAACGGCTCCGAATTTGTGGGGAATCTCAATCCGCAGGTAAAGAGAATCTTAGATTATAAGCTGGTTGGAAGTGGTTGCAGCGGATCCTTCTGTGAAGCCAATTGGAGCCAGTTGACCCGCAGAGATCAGCTTAAAATGGTGGTCGCAAGTGAGAGTGATTTTCAGGAAGCGGTGCAAGTGTGTCGTAAACTTGACCTGACAAGCAGGACCAATGTGCTCTTTTCGCCTGTGGTGAGAGCGCACGAAGTAAATGCAAAGGGTATGGGGCATGCAGGAGGCGTGGACCCTGCAGAGCTTGCAGATTGGATTCTGAATAGTGGGTTGGATGCCCGGCTACAACTTCAACTGCATAAGATACTGTGGCCCTCGGATAGCAGAGGAAGGTGAAGTTACGAGGGACAAAAGTACAAGGTAATTACCTCTGCCCCTACAGGTGTTGGAAGGGAGGTATGGGTAGGTGGGAGGTGTGGCGCCAGACCAAATCGTAAGAGGCGTGATAGAGCATTTGATGGCTTGGTGGTATGGAATTGAAGCTTAACGGAGCACACATACGACATGCCGTGCCCTCAAGTTGCTGTGGGACGAAGAGGAACACCTCGCACTTTCAAGGGATAAGGGGCAAGGGGCGATGCTCTCGATGAATTCCCACTCCCCTTTCTGCTTTCGACTAATAAACGATAAATGCGCCGATGCCCGGATACGCGGTAAAGAAGAATTTCCCCTGATCTCCTCGCCATGCACCAACCAGATTAACCTCAGGAACAATGCGCACTCTCCAGACAGCAAGGGATGCACCAAGGGCTACACCTCCATGTCCGCTCCAGTACCATCTTTCCAGGCGGCCTGCTGGGTCATCCTTTTCCGCGTAGGTCTGGATGAATGACAGGTTAGGGCGAATATGACCCTCGGCAAACCATGCCAGCCGCCTTGCCAGGGGAGCGCTTACATCCACATGTATCATGTGGGAGAGGAGATTGTCATCCAGGGCTGATTCAATGCCGGCAGTGGTGGAAAATCCCAGCCCTGCGATCAGGGCTGACATGAACTCATCCCGGTCGGTAAAATTATGCTTTGCTGCCAGTCCCAGGCTGTTCGGGCCCAATTGCAGACTCACATCATTCTTGTCCGTAACCCCAAGCCTGAAGTATGCGCTTGGGCGAACCAGAGGGCTCCAATCCTCCTCCAGAGCATCGGTATTGCCTCCAGTCTTCAGAGCGGGGTTATTGGCAGGCATCCGTCCGGTGGAAAGACCCAGCCCGGATTCAATGTGACCTTTACCCAGGGGCCTGGCCCTCTGGAAATCATTGGCTGGAAGGGTAGCACAACCTGATAAGGCAAAGGCAAATGCTCCTACAGCGATGACTGCACCGAGTTCAAGGAACAACAGTCTTCGTAATCTAGAAAGTAACTGCCCCAAACCAATTGGGTTGGCGAAACCTGCCAGTTGGAACTGGCAACTATTGGCTCTCTCATGTATAGCAGCAACAGCGCTTATTGGTGCGGTTCCACGGTGTAACACGCTCTTCTTCATCTTCTTTAGTCCAACTATAATTCAAGTGATACTTGGTAGTGATTCAGTTCAGAAAATATTCTCAATCAGTGCAGACCGGTCCCAATATTCAGGCTGAGCATTTGCCGAAGGGCCTGATGCTCCTTGCCAAGGGCATACAGGATCAGATTCTCCACTTCTTCTCTACCACGAAGAATATGGATTATCTCTGAAATGTTTCTGCCTCCGGGAGGGCCTCCCAGGTATGCCTCAATCGCAGCACCAGCATCTCCGGCAATAAGAAGGGCGGTATGTTCTGCGGTGGCAAGTACGCCTTTGTTTAGTGACATGGCTTGTCGTGGATCAACAGTGGATGCCGCTTCAATCACTCGCCGAAGGTCCTTCTTGTTAAGCTGCTTTTGCAGCATCTCCCTGGATAGTTCCAGTTCACTCTCACTGATTCCGCAATTGTCGGCCATGGGGTTACTCATGCGGACGCAGGCCACCAGCAGGGCCAGCACATCATCCGACGGCAGGGAAACCGCCAGGGATGCACCTCCACGGCACAACTCCAGTGCCCGGGCAAGGAGGAACTTCCTCACTGGCATGGGGTGCATCTCAAATGAAGAGGCCGATACCACAATGGAAGTGGGGTTAGTAGGCACAACTGTGACAGCGAACTGGCCATCGACAATTCTGTAAAGCTCAAAACCCGTGATGTTAATCAGTTCAGAGACTTTATTGCACAGATACCTGAGCGGATCACGGTCGTCAAAAATACGATCCCGCTTGTTGGCTCCAAGGGCCGCTGGGCTAGCATCCGTAATTTTAGAAGCTATGGTGCCTAACACATCGAGCAGCGCTCTGGCCGGGCCGCCATCGTGTTCAGCCACTAGAAACTCTGTGCGCTCATCCGCAGTGATTGGCCGCCTGGGGAACCGAGGCGCCCGGCTCCGGTACTCTTCCACACCGGCCGCATCCGATGAGTCCAGTGCGCCAAGAGCCTGAAGAATGGAGCCAACCACAAAGGCCCGATCATGTTCCCTGCAGCGCTCGTACAGCCTGAGAAGGGCATAAAGAGAGTCAAGGCGCAGAGGGTCCATAGCCAGTAACTCAAGATGCTGGGCTGTAGCCCTGTCCAGAGCATCGGTGCCCTCAGATGATGCGTAGATATTAGCGAGTGCTTCACGGGCATTACCGTGGCGCGGGTCCAATTCAATCACCCGTGAGAATTGCGCTGTGGCCTTATCTCCGGCCCGCTGTTTGTCACGATAAAGCACACCAAGATCATAATGAATCTGGACCGCCAGGTGGGCATCACCGACCGGTAGCTGGTGGATGTAATCCTCCAGGATCTGGATAGCTGTATCCCAATCGCCTTTATCATGGGCCAGTATGGCGAGCAATCTGATGGGAGTGGGGTCGGATGGGTTGAGGTTAGAGGCCTCAATGCAGGCTCTGTGTACTCCTTCCAGATCCCCATTGTCATAGCATTGTCGAGCAAGCTGAATATAAAGTAACTGTCTCTGCTCCGGATTGGATGCCTCCTCTTCAATCTGGAACCTGGTGATCTGGCATGCTTTGCCGTATTCACGCCCTTCCTGGTACAGGTGGCAGAGTAGGGCGAGAGCTTCTTTGTCTCTGGAGCCTCCTCGGACTGCTGAGTCGAGGGCCTTGATTGCCTCCTTGTATTCACGCAGATGAAGGCCGAGTATCAATCCCTCCCGTACAGTAGCCTCAAGAGCTTCGGGAGTGTCCCGCTTGATTTTGTTGGCAATCTGGGCCGCATGGTGCCAGTTGACCGCCGCCTCCTCATAGTCCTGTTCCAGCTCAAGCACCAAGGCCAGCTCTTTCAGGGGTGTGTACTGGTCTGGTACTGCCTCCAGGGACCGTCCAAGGTGTTCTTTGCATTCCTGCAGCTTGTTGGAGCGACGAGCAATCCCAGCCAGAATCATCTCCAGATTGGCGATGGCCTGGGCACTGGCAGCCTGTTGTACCGCCTGGCTGGCAATCCTTGCCAGACGTTGATCATCCTTTAGTATTCCTGCACATAATCTGGCAAAGTTTGAAGCAGCAAGCAGTGAATCCGGGAAGCGGAGCAAAGCTTTCTCATATACTCTACAGGCTTCAGCGATGCTGGTGTTCGATTCCCACCTGTCCGCTACGCTCATCAAGCCGTTGTGAGCCAATTCAGGTGTCCGGCATACATCAGCCTCTGCTTCTGCCCTCTTAAGGGCTAAATGCAGATTTCCTTCTTCTTCTGCCAGTATCCTCATCGATACCAGCAAGCCCAGATCCTCATTATTTTCAATTAAAGCATCCTGCAGGTGCCCCTCGGCCTCTGCCAGGTTACCGCATCGGATCTCCAGGTGTGAAAGTCGAGTAGCAATAATCTGCCTCTCAACCGGATCAAGGATACTGCTGGCCGTCTTCTTGTAGGCGTTAATCAGTGCCCTGGTATGATCCTTCGGTGAGAGGAACACCTCCAGAAGCTCCATGGCACTCCGTTGACCGGGCACCCTCTCCAGTATCTGGAGCAAATCATTAACCGCAAGGTCAGTCTGGCCGAGCTCCTGCCGAAGCATAGCTGCTTCCAGACCGTATGCAGTGATAACAGCCGGGTCTTGGGCTGCGTTCGCCAGTTGCTCACACACAAAGGCGAGCCCTTCTGTATCACCTGTTCTGCGAAGCAGGCCATCCAGGGAGAGCAGGCCTGCCAGATTGCCAGCATCACGGGCCAGTGCGCGCTTGTAAGCGTCCACTGCCGCGTTTGTATCGCCCAACTCAAGACACAACTCAGCAAGACGTGCGGTAAGCAGAATCAGTCTTGCCGGGTCCTCCTCCAGTTCAATAGTCTTTCGGAGTGCGTCTGCCGCCTCAGGGGCTCGTCCTGCAAGCTCATGAATCCGTGCCAGGGCCTCCAGGGCAGGTAGGGATGCGTGTAGACCGTCTGCAACCTGGGCTGCTTTCGTGTAGCTATCTAGCGCATAATCCTGCCGCGCAAGGGGACCTTCATAAAGCTCTGCCAACCTGTAAAGGAGCCTGGCTTTTTCTGCCCGGTTCTGCACCTGGAGGATCTGTTCTTCAAGAACTTCCGCCAGTTTCTCCATGTTGCGGACGTGCTTCTCTCCGATAACACTTCCACGGTTTCCAGCCATGGCTCCATTCCCAAGGCTCGCTGAGCTTGCAGGGATGCTCGTATTATCATCGCCACTGTCAATACCATTGGCGCTCTCTTGAGACGATGATTGTTTAGTAAAGCTGCTCAATCCGCTGGATGAAAATGAGGTGAGGCATCTCTCTACGGCCCGGAGGGTGGGCAGATCACCTGGTTTGTGACTGAGAGCGGCACTATACCAATTCACCGCCTCATCAGGATTGTCCATCTGCTGTTCGTATATCTGGCCGATCTTAAAGTTGAGTGTGGCACAAGCATCCGCCTGGGTCACCACCCGCAGCTCCTGTTTGTGTAGCTGGAGCAGTTCAGCGTATCTGCCGGCCTTGCCATAGGCCCTGCCCAGGGACCGGAGAGAAGGAGTGTAGCCTGGGTTGGCTTGAACAGATGCCAGGTACATGGCCTCTGCCTGTTTCGCATTGCCGAGCTTGTATTCCAATATGTCGCCTGCCGCATGGAGCTGAGCGGCGGCATAACGTTTATCTGTGCAGAGCTCTGCCTTGTTACAGTAAGCGTCAGCCAGATCTTCCCAGCGCTCCAGGGTGCGGTAAAGCCTGATCAGGTTGTCCCGGATGGGGATGGATGTCTTGTCCAGCTCGGCTACCTGCTGGAGGCAGTCTATGGCCTTACCGGGTGCGTTCAGTTTTGTCTCCAGAATCTCAGCACATCTGGTCAGGTGCTCTGATTTCTGCTCTGGATCATCAACACCATCCGCTTCATCAGATAAGAACTGGGCAGCTTCATCATACTTGCCTTCTTCTTCTAGAATCTCTGTAAGTTTGCGGATAGCTGCCAGTCTGCCAGGGCCACAGTCGACCGCCCCTTTGAGCAGGGTGATAGCCCGCTCCCGGTCTCCGTTTGACTCCAGGATTGCTTCGGCTGCCATGAGAAGCCTGGCTGCTCGCCGCTCTGGGTCAACAGTGGCTTTGGCCTCCTTTTCATAAATCTCGGAGAGCCCTCCTAGGTCGCCGCGGGAGTGGAGAATTCCGCCAAGCGCCTGGAGAGTGGGAATGTGGGTGGGGTCATAGGCGAGGGCAGCCTTATAGGTTGCTACAGCCTTATCCTCATCCTCCAGACGGTGCTCCTGTATTTCGCCCAGTCGTGAGAGAATCTCTGCTCGTTCCCTGGCATCTAGGGCAGCTTCGCTCCTCCAGAGGAGGAGCTGTTCCAGCCGCTCCCACTCAGCATTTTCAGTTGCCCTCCCTATGGCCATCTCCAGGGCTGGCAGGTAGTGATGGTCTGCATCCAGGGCTTTTTGCAGAGTCCGCTCAAAAGAGCGCTCATCACCTAGATTGTACAGATAAACACGGCTCGCATACTCCAGGGCTCCAGCGGCTGCTGGCCCAGTACCACAAGAATCGGCTTGGAGAAGCAGAGCGTTAACCAACTGATACCAGCGCTTTCCTCGGGAATGGAGTCGTACCAGGCCCTCTATTGCAGCCAGGTGGGTGGCATCGCAGGCTACCGCCTCTCCATATGCTTTAACTGCCTGATCGGGTTGGCGCAGGCTCACTTCGAGCAGTAGTCCAGCCTCGGCCAGCAGCCCTGCCCTGTAGCATGGGTCTGTGGTTGACTGGGCAGCTTCCTGGAGAACCTCCACCACTGACTTCATGTCGCCCTTGGTACTGAGGCTGGAGTTTATCTCCCTGAAAGCAGGGCCGAAAGATGGGTCTGCCTCCAGGGCTGCGTTCAGGGCCTGGCGCAATTCACTGGATGATTTATTTACCTTGGATAGGGCTACTGCTCTTTGCCAGTGCAGGATGGCGCTCTCTCCAGGGTGGGTGGTGTTAGCGCTCTCGGTTTCCAGAGAGCTTGCTACCATTGCGAATTGGTTAGTCCTGGTGTAGAGGCGTCTGGAAGCTTTAATTGAGGGCTTGAAATTGGGAGAGCTGCGCAGGGCTGCATGATACTTATTGGCTGCCTCCCGGTAATTGTCCAGCAAGTCCTCATAGATGGCACCAGCGTCATGGTGCAGCTTCGCTTTGCGGGCTGGGTCCTTTTCTGAGATGGCTTCGGTCTCAAGCACATTGATAGCAGCCTTCAATCTGGAAATGGTTGGATCATCTCGGCTCGGACGGTCTGAGGCGGCAATTTGAGCTGTGAGTTCCTCGCCGAGCGGGTCGGTTCCAGAGGTGTCCTCCATTTTCAAAATTTGAACTGATGGTTCTTCTAGCGGTATCAGTGGGGTGGCTGCTTGAGCCTGTGCTTGAGTCTGGGTTGATAGGATTGGTTTATCGGCCCTGGTGGTGAGGGCGGCGGAGGAGGTGAGAGATTGGGTAGATAACGTGTCCTCTTCACCATTTGTCTTCACCACAGACTCATGATTTTGGGTTTCAATATCATTGGTGTATGTGGGTGTGGGTGTGGCCACCACGTCATCAGGGAGACCGGGAATGTTCATCAAGGTCTCATTTTCTTCGAGATTAATTGCAAGGATAATATTCTCCTGCTCAGATCCGACTGGCGAAAGGGTATTACTCACCCATGGAGGATCCTGGGTGAGGGGAGCGCCATCAGGAGGAGCAGATGGGTTCTGTGATTCATCTCCCATTATAAAAGAGGGCTCTTTGCTCAGACTTTCAACATCGTCCATTATGACTGCGATGTCGTCGTCATCGAAGGAGAACAGTAGGCGATCTTTTTTCCCGGCCATGGCACTTTCCTGAACATAATAAAGGCTCTTCCTGTGGGGAGCATTTTCGATGAGCGGAAAAAATCCCTAAACAGAAAAAACTCGTAGTAAGATTGCGACTCCTAGTTTACCAAGGGATTGGATAATGGCGAGTTTTCAGACTATATTTTTAAGCCTTTTAAGTAACCTGATGGACTGATTTCGGAGCTTAGCATGAGAATACGGTTCGATGTTATTCTAATAGTAATCATTCTACCCTTAATTGGGGTAGGGCTCTTTCTGCTCAGCAAACACCAGCACCTGCTGGAGGAGGTTGCGGAGCTTGACCGTCAGGGGTGGGAGCTGTACCGAGCCAATGATTTCAATGGGGCAGAGAGGCTGTTTGCAGAAACTGTCAGCAAGATGCCAACGCGTAATAGTGGTTATCTAGGGATGGGGTGGTGCAGGTGGGCTGTGGGTAGTTATGATGATGCAGAGAAATGGTTTATGGACGCGGCCAACATTGATGATTCAAAAGGATATCATCACCATGGGATTGCTGAGATTCACCACCGCCGTGGGGATCTTGACAAGGCTGTAGAGCACTATCGATTGGCTATCAAAGCCGATAACACAAATCCAAACTACCATTTGGGTATGGGGTGGGTTTGTAAGAGCATGGGCAATATGGAGCAGGCTGCCCAATCCTTTAAACAGGTTGTTTCACTGACTGAAAAGAAGAAGAGTGGGCAGATGGAAGTGGATCTGAAGAGGATGCGTGACGAAGCATTTGCCGGCCTCCATGAAGTGGAAGCTAAAGCTGATAACCCGTGAGCTGTGTGGGTAAGGGGGCCAGGTGCAAGGTGCTCACCTCTACCACTGTAGGAGCACGGTATGCCGCATGTGTGTTCTGTTAAGCTTCAATTCCATATCACCAAGCCCTTAAACGCCCTATT
>CAYZFJ010000003.1:0-50645 GCA_964477705.1 uncultured Myxococcia bacterium
AGTCGGTGGTGCAGAGCCCGAGACTGAGACCGTATGGCGTCAGGCAGGTCGATATGAGGCGCCCAGGATTGCGTTTATCAACAAGATGGACCGCACCGGTGCCGATCCCGACCGTTGTATCAGGATGATGAGGGAGCGCCTTAAGGCTAACCCGGTAGTTATCCAACTGCCAATCGGTCTTGAAGAAAACTTCAAGGGTGTGGTTGATCTGATTAACCGAAAAATGTTGGTCTGGGATGAGGAGACCCTTGGTGCCAAGTGGCGCATAGAGGAGATCCCTGAAGACCAGCTTGTGCGTGTGAATGCAGCCAGGGAAGCCATGATTGAGGGTATTGCCGATGTTGATGAGCAGATCATGGAAAAATACCTTGCTGGCGAAGATATTTCAGTCAGCGAGATAAATGCAGCCCTTCGACGGGCGACCATTTCCCTGAATGCAGTTCCGGTTCTTATGGGTTCTGCCTTTAAGAACAAGGGCGTTCAGCCCCTGCTCGATGCGGTGCTGGCTTATCTGCCTTCTCCTTCTGAAGTTAAACCTCCCATGGGGTTGGGCCAGGATGAGGAGATGCATGAAGTGCCAGTAAAGGACGACGGGCCATTTGTTGGGCTGGCGTTCAAGATTGCCTCTGACCCCTATGTGGGTGCACTTACATTCATCAGGGTATATTCGGGGCGTCTCGATTCGGGTACAGCGGTCATGAATTTGCAGAAGGGCAAGCGTGAGAGAATCGGTCGTTTGCTCAAGATGCACTCTAATAAGCGGGAAGAGATCAAAGAAGTCTGGGCTGGTGATATTGCGGCCGCTGTTGGACTTAAAATGACCTCAACCGGTGATACCCTGTTCCTTGGCGATAACCCCGTATTGCTGGAAGCCATGAACTTCCCGGCCCCGGTCATTCAGATTGCGATCGAGCCTAAGACCAAGGTCGATCAGGAGAAGCTTGGAAGGGGACTCCAGTCCCTGGCCCTTGAGGACCCCACCTTTAAGGTCAACTCCTCTGAGGAGACAGGACAGACTCTGATCTCTGGTATGGGTGAGCTTCACCTGGAAATCATTGTGGACCGGCTCCGCAGGGAATTCGGCGTGGAAGCTGACTACGGCAATCCCCAGGTCTCTTATCGAGAGTCCTTGCAGAAGCAGGCAACTGCTGAAGGAAGGTTTGTCAAGCAGTCTGGCGGACGCGGCATGTTCGGTGTGGTCACCCTTGAGGTCGAGCCCTACGATGGTGAAGAGAACTTTATCTTCGTTGATAAGACCAAGGGTGGAGTGGTCCCCAAGGAGTTTATCCCTGCAGTTGAGGCGGGTGCCAGAGAAGCCATGGACAGTGGACCTGTGGCAGGGTACCCCCTGGTGAAGGTGCAGGTGGCGTTGACCGATGGTAAATATCACCCGGTTGACTCTAATGAGATGGCATTCAAGATGGCTGGCTCAATTGCGTTTAAGGACGCTGTCAAGCTTTGCGCTCCACAGTTGATGGAGCCCATCATGGATGTTGAAGTTGTGGTACCCGATGAATACATGGGCGAAGTGATGGGTGATGTTGGCTCCAGGCGAGGCCGGGTCAACGGCTTTGAACCACGCTCAGGGATTCATGTTGTCGAGGCTGAAGTTCCCCTCTCTGAAATGTTCGGTTATGCAACCCAGCTCAGGAGCATGACCCAGGGAAGGGCCACTTTCAGTATGCAGTTCTCCCACTACGCGGCTATGTCCGCCAATGTGGCGAAAGATGTTATTGCAAAAGGAAGAGGCTGACAGTCGCTTGACGAATTCTGTTGCATTCAGAAGCAACTGGCTGTACTCAGTGTGCAATGCAGAATTACTTAGAGGAATTAAATTATGGCTGCGCAGCACAAAATTCGGATACGTTTAAAGGCATATGACTACAAGTTGCTGGATCAGTCTGCTATGGAAATAGTGGATACAGCAAAGCGGACTGGTGCCAAGGTTGCGGGACCGATCCCACTGCCTACCAAGATTAACAAATACACGGTGCTGCGTGGACCCCACCTTCACAAGAAGTCCAGAGAACAGTTCGAAGTGCGGACGCACAAGAGACTGCTGGATATTCTGGAACCCACCCAGCAGACGCTGGATGCACTGATGAAGCTCGACTTGTCGGCAGGGGTTGACGTCGAGATAAGGTCCTGAAGGAGCAATAAATGGCCACTTTCGAGGTCTATAATCTGGAGCGCCAGAAGGTCGGCGACATCGAACTGGCTGATGCGGTCTTCGGGGCGGAAGTCAAGGAACACCTGTTCTGGGAGGTGATCCGGTGGCAGCAGGCCAAGACCCGCAGCGGTTCTGCCAAGGCTAAGACAAGGTCTGAAGTCAGCGGCGGCAATAGCAAACCCTATCGTCAGAAGGGTACTGGTCGGGCAAGGCAAGGTTCCACCAGGGCACCTCAGCATGCAGGTGGTGGCCGGGCATTTCCGCCCAGACCCCGCGATTGGTCTTACACCATCCCGAAGAAGGTTCGCAAAGGCGCACTTCGTTCTGCCCTCTCTCTGAGAGTTCAGGAAAACAGGTTGCTTATTGTGGACAGCTTTAACCTGGCAGAAACCAAGACCAAGGTGGTCTTGGGAGTTCTGGATAAGCTCGGTCTGAGCAATTCCAGTTGCCTGATTGTGGACGAGCCCAATGATGTGCTCGCACTGTCAACCAGGAATCTGCAGAAGGTTAAGTTTCTGCCCCGCATCGGCCTGAACCTCTTTGATCTGCTTAAGCATGAGACCCTGATTATGACAAGGGACTCCGCTAAGATGGCAGAAGGAGTCTTGATGCCATGAATAGGGACGCATACAGCATATTGAAGCGGCCTCTGGTTACTGAGAAGACTCAGGATCAGAAGGAAGACAATAATAGTGTTGCTTTCGAGGTCGTTAGGGACGCAAACAAGATCGAAATTGCCCACGCTGTCAAGGCTGTGTATGGAGTCAATGTACTCGCTGTTCATACCATGAACATGCACGGCAAGATCAAAAGAGTAGGCAAGCGATTTGGAAAGTTGCCTAACTGGAAAAAAGCCGTGGTGACCCTGGCAGAGGGCGACACCATCGACTTCTTCGAGGGAGCCTGAGATGGGCATTAAGATTTACAAGCCCACATCCCCTGGCCGTCGTGGGATGGAAGGGATGGATACCGCTAAACTGGCCAAGAAGGGACCGGAAAAATCCCTTACTCTTCCGTTGAAGAAATCAGGTGGCAGAAATGTCGCCGGACGGATCACCAGCAGGCGAAGAGGCGGTGGGCACAAGAGACTGTATCGGATTATTGATTTCAAGCGCGACAAAATGGGAGTTCCTGCCAAGGTAGCTGCCATTGAGTATGATCCGAACAGAAGTGCGAATATTGCTCTGTTGCAATATGCAGATGGAGAAAAGAGGTATATCCTCTGCCCCAACAAGCTGGAACTCGGCAACACAGTCATCAGCTCCGATAACGCTGACATTAAGCCAGGTAACTGCTTGCCTTTGAAGAACATTCCTCTCGGTACTGTTATTCACAACATCGAGATGAAGATCGGCAAGGGTGCACAGCTTGTAAGATCTGCCGGTGTTGGTGCCCAGCTTATGGCCAAAGAAGGCTCCTGGGTACAGGTAAGACTGCCTTCAGGGGAAGTGCGCTATGTGCACTACCTCTGCAGGGCCACCATTGGCAACGTGGGCAACGAAGAACATTATAATATGTCCCTAGGTAAGGCCGGTCGGAGCCGTTGGCTCGGAATGCGGCCCAAGGTCAGGGGCGTTGCCATGAACCCGGTTGACCATCCGCTCGGCGGTGGTGAAGGCAAGTCCTCCGGTGGACGACATCCTGTCACACCGTGGGGTAAACCGACAAAAGGCTACAAGACCCGTAACAACAAGGCTACTGACAAGTATATTGTCAAGCGCCGGGGTCAGAAATAGTAGGACCAGGAGGAGAATGTGCCTCGTTCTGTAAAGAAGGGACCATTTATTGATGGCCACCTGATGGAAAAAGTCATCAAGGTGAATCGGGAAGGCAAGAAAGCTGCCATCAAGACTTGGTCCAGACGGTCGACAGTCCTTCCCGAGATGGTTGGTGTGACCTTTATGGTCCACAACGGTAACAAGTTTATGCCGGTATTCGTGTCTGAGAACATGGTCGGCCATAAGCTTGGAGAATTTGCCCCTACCAGAAAGTTCCTCGGACATGCGGGGGACCGTAAGGGTAAGGTCAAAAAGAAATAGCTGCGGAGGTCACTAAAATGGAAACAAGGGCAAAATATCGATTTGCCAGGGTAGCCCCTCGCAAGGCCCAGGACGTGTGTGACCTGATTCGCGGCAAGCAGGTGGAAGAGGCCTTGACAGTGCTGGAGTTCACTAAAAAGTATGCTGCTGGTTTGGTCAAGCAGGTACTTGCATCAGCAGTGGCCAATGCCACACAGAAGCCCGGAACCAATGTGGACCTCCTTAGAGTGAAGTCCGCAGAGGCTGGGAAGGGGCCCACAATAAAGAGGTTCAGACCCAGGGCTCAAGGTAGGGCGACTCGTATCAGGAAGATGACAAGTCACATCACGATTGTCCTGGATGACGCCATCTGAGAATTATCATATGGGTTTAGACCCATGTCGAATCGGCATGGGTTCATCCCAATGGCAAGCAGGATGATTGGCACTTTCGGGAACGGACTTGGAGCCTGTCATTGTTGACAGCATGCTCTTAGGTTCAAGGAGGAATGACCCGTGGGTCAGAAGGTTCACCCGACCAGCATGAGGCTGGGGATCACACGTACGTGGAATTCCATCTGGTTCAACCAGAAGGATTATGCCAAATGGGTCCACGAAGATTTCAAGCTGCGGAGTTACCTCAAGGATAAGCTCTACGGTACAGGTGTTTCCCGTATCGAGATCGAGCGAGCGGCTAACAAGATTAAGGTCACCATCCAGACCGCAAGGCCGGGTGTGGTTATCGGCAAAAGGGGTGCCGGTGTGGATGTGCTCAGGCAGGATATCCAGAAAGTAACCGGCGGCATGGATGTGATTCTGAACATCCAGGAGGTCCGCAAGGTTGAAGTGGATGCCCAGCTTGTTGCAGAGAGCATCGCAACCCAGCTTGAGCGAAGGGTGGCTTTCAGGCGGGCCATGAAAAAGGCTGTCGGTACTGCGATGAAGATGGGTGCCAAAGGTATTCGTCTGGAAAGCTCGGGCCGACTGGGTGGTGCTGAGATGTCTCGGCGTGAATGGTATCGTGAAGGTCGTGTGCCTCTGCATACACTCAGGGCCGACATTGATTATGGGTTTGCCCAGGCCAAGACCACCTATGGGATCATTGGTGTAAAGTGCTGGGTTTACAAGGGTGACGTTCTGCCCACCAAGCAGGCTGCTGTTGCACCTGCCGCTGCTCCAGCAGCCAGGCGTTGACAGATAGACTTCCCTTGAATTAATACCGATTTGTTTTCTTTATTTCGTTAAATTTTTCGGATACGTCAACTTGCGATTGTTGGCATTAGATGATGTTGTGTCCGACTGGATTTGAAGGGAGCGTTCTCGATGCTGGCGCCAAGGAGAACTAAATACCGTAAGCAGCAAAAGGGGCGCATGCGGGGTCTGGCCACCCGTGGAAGCGAAGTTTCCTTTGGAGAGTTTGGGCTCCAGGCGACCGAGTGCGGAAGAATCTCTGCCAGACAGATTGAAGCTGCCCGTATTGCGATGACCAGGAAGATTAAGCGTGGTGGCAAGGTGTGGATTAGAGTCTTTCCTGACAAACCGGTCTCAAAAAAGCCCGCTGAAACTCGAATGGGTAAGGGCAAGGGAGCGGTGGAAGAGTGGGTTGCCGTAATTCACCCTGGCAAAGTCCTCTACGAGATGGAGGGTGTTTCCAGGGAACTTGCTGAAGAAGCTTTCAGGCTTGCAGAACACAAGCTGCCACTGAGGACTAGGGTAATTCGCCGCGAGGAGTTCAAGGTATGAAAGCGCAGGAAATTCGCATTAAGAAAACTGAAGATCTGAAGGAGCTTGAAACACAGCTCGCAGGAGAGATTTTCAAGCTGCGCTTCTCCAAGGCGACAGAACAGCTCGAGAAAACCTCAAAGATCCATGTTGCCAAGAGGAATCTTGCCAGGATTAAGACCATTCTCAAAGAACGGGAACTGGGCATTTCATCCAGTCGGGATACCGCAGCAGGAGAGCAGTAATGAGCCAGGGTAGTCGTAGAACCCTTGAGGGTATTGTTAAAAGCGACAAGATGGACAAGACTGCGGTGATAGAGGTCACCCACAGGGTGCAGCACCCGGTCTATCAAAAATTCATGAGCCGGAGGGTCTGTTACAAGGCCCACGATGAGGCTAACGAGAGCAGAATTGGCGATCGGGTGCGCATCGAGGAGACCAGGCCTATTTCCAAAGATAAGAGATGGGTCATTACAGAGATTTTAGAGCGGGCTCCTATAGTCTGACTCTTCCGAAGCTCTCCGGGAGGAACGTGCAATGATCCAGGTAGAGACAGTAATGAGCGCCGCTGATAACTCAGGCGCCAAAAAAGTGCAGTGTATAAAGGTCCTTGGAGGCTCCAAGAGACGGTATGCCAGGCTTGGTGACATTGTTGTGGTGAGCGTCAAGGAAGCAATCCCCAACGGTAAGGTCAAGAAGGGCGACGTGATGAAGGCCGTGGTAGTCAGGACTGCCAAGGAAGTTCGGCGAGCTGATGGATCATACATCAAGTTTGATGAGAATTCCGCAGTTCTGCTGAACCAGTCCAGAGAGCCTATCGGGACACGTATCTTCGGGCCCGTGGCACGTGAGCTGAGGGCCAAGAAGTTTATGAAGATCATCTCGCTGGCCCCGGAGGTTTTGTGATGCGCCAGATTAAGAAGAACGACCAGGTTCAGGTCATGGCCGGACGGGATAAGGGCAAGCAGGGCAAAGTGCTCAAGGTGCTCACCGATAAGGACAAGGCCATTGTGGCAGGTGTGAACCGAGTCAAGCGGCATCTTAAGCCCGGTGCTCGTAAAACTGCAGAGCAGGGTGGTATCATCGAGATTGAAGCACCGATCCATATCTCGAACATTCTCCCCTATTGCAGCAAATGCTCGAAGGGTTCCAGGGTTTCGATCCGCTTTGTAGGAAAGAGTGGCGAATTTTTCACTACTCAACTGGACGCGGTCAATTCCTTTGGCGAGAGCGCGCCTGAAAAGATACGAAAGATTCGAGTCTGCCACAAGTGTGGCCAGGCTATGGACTAGGAGTTACAGGTATGGCCGCACCGCGCTTAAAGCAAAAATATATTGACGATGTTTTGCCAAAACTGAAGTCAGAGTTCAATTACAAGAACCCTATGCAGATCCCAAACCTTGAGAAGGTGGTCCTTAACATGGGCCTGGGTGAGGCGAAAGAGAACGCAAGAGTTCTTGAGTTGGGCGTGGAACAGCTCAAAATTATTTCCGGTCAAAAGCCGGTGGTTACCAAGGCCAGGACCTCTGTCGCTGCATTTAAATTGCGAGCCGGTATGTCCATCGGAACCATGGTTACACTGCGCGGTGACAGGATGTGGGAGTTCCTTGAGAAAATGTTCAGTTTGGCTCTGCCCCGTGTAAGAGACTTTAGGGGTGTCAGTACCAAAGGTTTCGATGGAAAAGGCAATTATACTTTGGGTGTGAAAGAGCAAATCATTTTCCCAGAGATTAATTATGATGAAATCGAAAAGATTAAGGGTCTCAACATCACCATCGTGACAACAGCGAATACCGATGAAGAAGGAAGAGCCCTTCTGCGAGAACTCGGGATGCCGTTTCGCAGGTAACCGGGGCAAGGGAGGCTAAAGTGGCCAAGAAATGCAAAATGATACCCGGTAAACCCAAGAAATTCCAGGTTCGGGTTCATAACAGATGTCGGATATGCGGAAGGTCCAGAGGTTACCTCAGGAAATTCGGATTGTGTAGAATTCATTTCCGGGATCTCTCGGCAAGAGGTGACATACCCGGCGTCGTTAAGTCGAGCTGGTAAGAGGGAGACCAAGATGGCTATGACCGATCCCATTGCGGATATGTTGACCCGAATGAGGAATGCCATTTCGGCGAGGCATGAAAAAGTAGTGTGCCCTTCATCGAACCTTAAAGTGAGCGTTGCTCAGGTTCTGAAGGACCAGGGTTACATCCGTGACTTTGATGTTACTGATGACGGAAAACAGGGCACTCTTCAGATTCAACTCAAGTACCTGGATGAGCGGCAGAACGCAATTGCAGGTTTGAAAAAAGTGTCTAAACCCGGCCGAAGGGTTTACGTCAAGCATAATGAAATTCCTTCAGTCCTCAACGGACTTGGAATCAATATTCTGTCCACCTCCAAGGGGATCCTCAGCGATGGGGATGCCAGGAAGAGTAAGGTCGGAGGCGAACTGATCTGTTCCATCTGGTAACAGACAGTTGTCTCAAAGGAGGCTAAGTTGTCCCGTATAGGCAAAATGCCCATCCAGGTGCCCAAGGCGGTGAAAGTCGTCCTCGATGGTAATCTGGTTAAGGTTGAAGGGCCCAAAGGAAAACTGGAGCGGACAATGCCCCCGAAAGTGGTGGTCGGGATGGAAGACTCCACAATCGTGGTCAAGCCCGTTGACGAAACCAGGGAAGCAAACGGCTTCCATGGTCTTGCCAGAACCCTGATCAATAACATGGTCGTGGGTGTTTCACAGGGTTTCAGCAAGGTTCTTGAAATCAATGGTGTTGGATACAAGGCCGAGGACAAGGGAAGTGGCGAACTTCAGTTTGCCTTAGGATATTCCCACCCGATCCTGTATAAATTGCCGGCGCAAGTCAGCGTTGTGGTGGAGAAGGGCGTAAAAATCACGCTTACATCCGCAGACAAAGAAGCTCTCGGTCACGCCGCAGCCAAGATCAGATCATTCAGACCACCCGAGCCATACAAGGGCAAGGGGATCAAATATTCTACCGAGCACATTCGGCGCAAGGCTGGTAAGGCTGGAAGCCGATAAGAGGTCGAGCATCAGGAGGGTCTTGAGGTGAGGACCACACAGAAAAGTCATGAACTGAGGCTTCGCAGAAAGCGAAGGGTTCGCAGGCATGTACTCGGCACAACCGAGCGGCCCAGAATCAGCGTATACAGAAGCCTTCAGCACATATACGTTCAAGTCATTGATGATACCAATGGCAGCACACTTGCGGCCACGTCAACTCTAGATCCTGCAGTGAAGGCTGATCTTGGCGATGACCTGGACAAGAAGGGTGCAGCCAAGGTGGTTGGAAAGCGGTTGGCCGCAATCTGTAAAGAGAAGAACATCGCTCGGGTGGTGTTCGACAGGAACGGCTTCCGTTATCATGGTAGGGTCTCTTCCCTGGCGCAGGCTGCCCGGGAGGGGGGGCTCGAGTTTTAGGATTCCCAGGAGGATACTGTGGCTGACAAACACGGGCCCATTGAAGAACAGCAGAGCGAATTTTCCGAGCGCGTGGTGCACATCAACAGATGCGCTAAGGTCGTCAAGGGCGGCCGGCGGTTTTCGTTCAGTGCTATAGTAGTTGTTGGTAATGGGAAAGGTCAGGTCGGTGTTGGCCTTGGCAAGGCTAACGAGGTCCCCGAAGCTATCCGTAAGGGTGGAGATCGGGCCCGAAAGAACCTGGTTGATATTCCCATTGTTGATGGAAGAACAATCAGCCATGAAGTGCTTGGCCACTATGGCGCTGGTAAGGTGCTGCTCAAGCCCGCTCCCAACGGGACAGGCGTTATCGCAGGCGGTGCTGCACGAGCAGTAGTGGAACAGGCCGGGTTCAAGGATATCCTGGCCAAGAGCCTTGGCAGTGCAAACGCACATAACGTGGTCCATGCGACCATGAAAGCGCTCCAGTCTCTCACTTCAGTGGAAGAAACCGCAAAGCGTCGTGGAATCTCGGTTCAGTCGCTTACCGGTGAGGAGGGCTGAAATGGAAAGTTTTCTGAAAGTTACCCAGATCAAGAGTACGATCAGGCGGATCGGCAAACAACGCCTTGTGCTTGAATCCATCGGTCTTGGCAAACTTCACAGAACGGTCTTCACCAAGAACACTCCCGACATGCGAGGTGTGGTGCAGAAGGTAGAGCACCTGGTTGAGTGGGAAGTTGTTGATCAGAAGGCTGTTGATGCCTGGATGACAAAGCGAGAGGCATCTAAAGCTCCGGCATACTCTGTAGTTCCGGCTGAAGGTGATGGAGAAGCAAAATGAGTCTTGATAGACTTAGTCCCCCGGCTGGGGCTAAAAAGAACCCAAAGCGGCTTGGAAGAGGTAAAGGATCTGGTACCGGCAAAACTGCTGGTAAGGGTCACAAGGGCCAGAAGTCAAGAAGCGGCGTCTCTTTGCGCGGCTTTGAAGGTGGCCAGATGCCACTGCAGCGTCGACTCCCCAAGCGCGGATTCAAGAATCCTTTCAGGGTGGAATTCCAGGTTGTTAACGTGGAATTTCTGAATCAGTTTGACGCTGGAACAGTGGTTGATCTGGACCAGTTGCGTGAGAGTGGTCTTATTCGGAACAATCCGAAAATGGGTGTGAAGATTCTTGGCACCGGGGACCTTACCAAGGCTCTCACAGTCAAAGCCAACTGCTTCAGCGACAGCGCCCGCCGGAAGATTGAACAGGCGGGAGGATCCACGGAGGTCATCTAGTGGCAGGTCAAGGCTTCGCCAACATCGCAAAGGTGCCCGAGCTAAAGAAGCGCATTCTGTTCACCATTGGGATGCTTGCCGTTTACCGTATTGGCGTCTTCGTTACTACACCAGGCGTTAATCGAAACGTGATGAGCAAGATCATCTCTACTGATGCAGGTTTTTTGGGCTTCTTTAACATGTTTTCCGGTGGTGCGGTAGAGCAGCTCTCCGTCTTCGCACTGGGAATCATGCCCTACATCTCATCCTCCATCATTCTTCAATTGCTTACCGTGGTAGTACCGACCCTTGAGCGTTTGAAGAAAGAGGGTGAAGCTGGACGACGGAAGATCACGCAGTGGACCAGATATGGGACCATCATTCTCTCATTCATCCAAGGTTTCGCCATTGCTCTCTGGCTTGAGAGACTCAACGATACATCGGCATATGGAGATGTGGTTATTGCCACTGGCTGGGGATTCAGGCTGCTTACGGTCATCACTCTGACCACTGGTACCGCATTCATCATGTGGCTCGGAGAGCAGATCTCTGAACGGGGTATTGGCAACGGCATCTCCCTAATCATCTTTGCTGGTATCATTGCCCGGCTGCCCGATGCAATCTGGCAGACGTTCCAACTCGTCGGTCTGGGAAGAATCTCCTGGATGGTTTTACTGCTGATTGGTGTCATCATCTTTGCGATTGTTGCCGCTATCGTGTTTTTCGAGCGTGGACAACGGCGAATCCCAGTCCAGTACGCTAAGAGGGTGGTAGGCAGAAAGGTTTATGGTGGACAATCCACACACCTTCCTCTGAAGATCAATATGTCGGGCGTTATTCCGGCCATCTTCGCATCTTCAATCCTGCTGTTCCCTGGTACGTTGGTTACATTTTTTAATACGCCTGCTATGCAGAGTATCCAGAATATACTCACCCCGGGTACCTGGGTGCATAACTTGTTGTATGTTCTGTTGATTGTTTTCTTCTGTTACTTCTACACAGCCGTGACCTTCAATCCGGTTGATGTGGCCGATAATATGAAGAAATACGGTGGATACATACCTGGTATCAGGCCTGGCAAAAAGACTGCCGAATACATCGACCGGGTTTTGTCTAGGATCACCTTAGGTGGTGCAGCATACATCTCTGCAGTCTGTATTCTGCCTACCTTCTTGCAGAGCAGTTTCAGTGTTCCTTTCTACTTCGGTGGAACATCATTGCTGATTGTGGTCGGTGTGGCTCTGGATACGGTTCAGCAGATTGAGTCGCACTTGATTACCAGGCATTATGATGGCCTGACTGGACCTAAGGGGCCCAGGATTAGGGGCAGGAGAACCAGGACTGCTTAGCAAAACCGATTAGGTTCAATCAATCAATCAATCAATCAATCGGTTACCTGTTCTCTATCAGTTGCAGTCTAACAGGACGGCGCCACATTCAGAATATCATTGGAAGCATTTGAGTCTTCGAGTGCAAATAACACTGGTGTTTTTGTGTGGAATGTGGAATAAGACTGCAAATGCATGCCCTCGACCAAAGAGGAAATCATGCGAATCTGTTTGCTAGGGCCTCCTGGGGCAGGCAAGGGTACTCAAGGGAAACTAATTGCTGAATTGTTGGGGGTGCCGGTAATCTCTACTGGTGAGATTTTCCGAAAAGCCATCAGTGAAGACACTGATCTAGGGCGCTTGGCTGATTCCTTAATTAATAGAGGAAACCTGGTGCCTGATGAGGTGGTGTGGGAGCTGGTGCGCAAGAGATTGAGCCAGCCGGATTGTAAATACGGTTACATACTGGATGGATTCCCGAGGACAATTGCCCAGGCGGATCTGCTTGAGGTGAGCGAATTTGCTCCACAGGTGGTGATTAATATTGTTCTTCGTGACTCGGATGTCATGGACCGGATTTTAGGGAGGGTGGTTTGTAGAAACTGCGGATCAATCTGGAATGTGAGCATGTTGCCTGGCGGTAAACTTGCTAAAATCTGTCCAAAGTGTGGCGGCGAGTTGGGCAGGCGAGAAGATGATACCGAAGATACGGTTATAAAGCGGTTGAAAGTCTACAGAGAACAAACCAAGCCGCTTATCGACTATTATCGAAAATCGGGTCACATTTTAGATATTGACGGTACCGGAGAACCAGTTATGGTTTTTCGGCGCATTAAGAATGCATTGCTTCAAAAGAGATCGCAATTCGGCCCGGTTTCTGGCAATACTGAATCGGTTTCTTAAGGAATGTGATGACAGTCATTATAAAGTCAGCCGCTGAAATTGAAGGCATGCGAAAAGCGGGCAGGATTGTTGCCATGGTTCTTGAAGAACTGGGGCGAGTGATTAAACCCGGCATAAGTTTGTCTGAACTTGACCAGATTGCTGACGGTTTGGCTCGAAAGAATGGGGCCAGATCTGCTTTCAAGGGGCAGTATGGTTTTCCCAAGAGCCTGTGCACTGCTGTTAATGAACAGGTGGTTCACGGTATTCCCCATCAGAGCATTGTACTGAAAGAAGGGGATATTGTGGGGTGTGATTATGGGGCCTGGCTGAATGGATGGTATGGTGACGCCGCCTACACTTATATGGTAGGTAAAGTCTCACCTGAGGCTGAGAGGCTTGTAAAGACCACCCAGGAAGCACTGAATGCAGCGATTGAGGTTTGCAGGCCTGGTTACAGGGTCTCTGATATTGGGCATGTTATTCAGACCTACTGTGAAGAGCGGGGATTTTCGGTGGTTCGTGATCTGGTTGGTCACGGAATCGGAAGAAAACTTCATGAGGATCCTCAGGTGCCAAATTATGGTTCACCTGGGCGTGGGCGTAGGCTTCAGGCTGGTATGGTTCTTGCCATCGAGCCCATGATTAATATGGGTGGCTGGGAGGTTGAGACCCTGGACGACGAGTGGACTGTGGTCACTCGGGATCGAAGCCTTTCTGCCCATTTTGAACATACAGTAGCTATTACAGAAGACGGACCTCAGATTCTTACGGCTCTAAAGTAGCCAGATATAATTTTGGCTGAGGTTGCCATCCCCACCGGCAGAATCAACGGAGTGGTTTGGGGATTAGGGTGCGGTAGCAGGAACTTGAATGTTCCATGGTTGTCGGTTCTGGTTGATGACAAAATTGTAAGAGGTACTACTCAATGGCCAAGGAAGATTCGATAGAGGTCGAGGGGATCGTTATTGAACCATTGCCAAACGCAATGTTCAGAGTTGAACTGGATAATGGTCACCAGGTGCTGGCCCATATTTCGGGTAAGATGCGAATGCACTTTATCAAGATCCTCCCTGGGGATCGGGTGAAGGTTGAACTTTCGCCTTATGATTTAAGCAGAGGCCGGATAACTTACCGGTCTAAGTAAATGGAAGCATAGGAGACGTGACATGAAAGTCCGCTCATCAGTAAAGAAGATCTGCGAAAACTGCAAGATCATCAGAAGGAAAGGGATTGTACGAGTCATCTGCACCAATCCCAGGCATAAGCAACGACAGGGTTAAAAAACAATTGCATCTACTTATTGGCGGAGTTAGTCTATTCCGCTCTTTAGTTTGAGGATGACAACTGTAGGACCCAAGGAGGCTAAGGGTGGCACGTATAGCGGGTGTTGATCTCCCGAGAAACAAAAAACTCGAAATAGCGTTGACCTACATTTATGGTATCGGTCTTCGAACTTCTCAGGAGATCTTGCGCAAAGGTGATCTTTCTGGAGAGATTCGCACCGATGATCTCAGTGAAGACCAGGTTAGGCGAATCAGGGAAATCATTGACACGGAATACAAGGTCGAAGGCGATCTTCGTCGTGAAATATCAATGAACATTAAACGCCTTATGGACCTTGGTACATATCGCGGTCTGCGCCATCGTCGTGGTTTGCCGGTCAGAGGGCAGAGGACTTCAACCAACGCTCGGACCAGAAAAGGTCCCAGGCGGGCAATCATGAAGAAGAAAAAGGCGGTGCGTTAATGGCAACCCAGCAGCCGGCAAAGCGGAAGGGCGGTGGCCCTGGCCGCGGTGGTAAGAAGAAGGTCAGGAAGAATGTACAGAGTGGCGTAGTCCACGTGTCGTCTTCTTTTAATAACACTATTGTCACCATTACCGATGTCAGCGGTAATGTGGTGGCCTGGTCCTCATCGGGGACCAAGGGCTTTAAGGGTTCACGTAAATCGACCCCGTTCGCAGCCCAGCTTGCAGCAGAAGACGCTGCCCGTAAGGCACAGGAGCATGGAATGCGGATGGTGTCGGTTCAGGTGAATGGTCCTGGAGCCGGTAGGGAAGCTGCTCTTAGGGCTCTCCAGAGCGTGGGATTCAAGATCAGTCTCATTAGGGATGTGACTCCTATTCCTCACAATGGTTGCAGACCTCCTAAAAGGCGGCGTGTCTGATAAAGATGGAGGAGAGCCGTGGCTCGGTATATTGGATCGGTTTGCCGCCTGTGCAGGCGGGAAAACCTGAAGATGTTCCTCAAGGGTGGGCGTTGTTTTTCTGAGAAGTGTGCCATTGAACGTCGTGCTTATCCCCCAGGACAGCATGGACAGGGTAGGCACAAACTGTCTCCTTATGCAGTACAGCTTAGGGAAAAGCAGAAGGTTAAGCGTATATACGGCCTGCTGGAGAAGCAGTTCCGTCGCTACTTTGAGCGCGCTGAATCTATGAAAGGTATCACTGGTACCAATCTGCTGGTGCTCCTCGAGCGACGGCTTGATAACCTGGTTTTCAGACTGGGATTTGCAAGCACCCGCAACCAGGCTCGTCAGATGGTCAGGCATGGCCATTTCACGGTCAACGGACGGAAGGTAGATATTCCTTCTTTCCTGGTCAAGGTTGAGGACACTGTACAGTTGAGGGAACGCAGCCGAAACGTGCAGCCCATTGTGGACTCTCTTGAGTTTGTTGCTCAGAGGGGGCTCCCTGGGTGGCTCGAGCTGGACAAATCAACTTTCTCAGGTGTTGTGAAGTCTATGCCTTCGAGAGAAGATATTACAATGCCTATTCAGGAACAGCTCATCGTTGAGTTGTACTCCAAGTAATCTGGAGGCGCAATGTTCATTGCCAAGAACTGGCGCGATCTTATCAAGCCCAGGGCGCTCGAAATTGAGCAGGAAAGCGCCACTTCAACCTACGCCAAGTTTGTGGGTGAGCCCTTCGAGAGGGGCTTTGGCCTGACACTTGGTAATGCTCTGCGGCGGGTACTGCTGTCGTCATTGCAGGGGAATGCAATAACTGCGGTCAGTATTGAGAATGCATTGCACGAGTTCACGGCGCTGCCGGATGTGGTCGAGGATGTGACCGATGTGGTTCTCAATCTCAAGGAAATCCTTCTCAGGATAGATACTCACGAACCCCAGTTCCTGAGCCTTGAGAAGAATGGTCCCGGCCCTGTCAAGGCAGGTGATATCGTCACCAATCAGCATGTGGAAATCCTCAATCCTGAAAAGCATATCGCCACAGTTTCTGAAGGTGGTAGGCTGAAGATGGAGTTCAAAGTTCAGACTGGTCGTGGATATCGCCAGGCTGACCGGAATGATCTTCCCGGTGTAAACTGGATTCCCATTGATGCGGTTTTTTCGCCTATCCGAAAGGTCAACTACACTGTGACTAACGCCCGTGTGGGTCAGGTTACAGATTTCGACAAGTTGACCCTTGAAGTATGGACCGATGGCTCGGTGTCTCCCCAGGATGCCGTTGCTTTTTCGGCTAAGATCCTCAAGGAGCAGCTCCAGATCTTCATCAACTTTGAAGAAGAGGAAGAGCCAGTTATTGAAGAGACTCATGAAGAGACTCCCTTTAATGAGAATTTGCTCCGCAGTGTTGATGAGTTGGAATTGTCTGTCAGATCAGCCAACTGTCTCCAGAACGCTAACATTCGATTGATTGGCGAGCTGGTTCAGAAGACTGAGGCTGAGATGTTAAAGACTAAGAATTTTGGCAGAAAGTCCCTTAAAGAGATTAAGGAGATCCTTGCCGAGATGGGCCTGAGTCTGGGCATGAGGCTGGATAATTGGCCGCCCAAACAACTCAATCAGCATCTTCAGGCTAAAGAGCCTGAAGTTGAATTCGAGGAAGAAGATTAGCCTCGTTTTCTCACTAATTTAATTGGTAATGGTTTCTCCAGGCTTTTTAATGGAAAGACTGGTGAAGCTCTGAGTTGATACTGCCGACTACAGTCAACAGTTAGTGTTAGATACGGCAGAAACGGGAGATTCCTGGTATGCGTCACCTGAAGGCAGGTAGAAAACTTGGTCGCAATTCGAGCCATCGGAAAGCCATGTTCTCGAATATGGTGGCCTCTTTACTGCTCCATGAGCGGATTCAGACCACTGATGCCAAGGCAAAGGAAGTTCGTCGTCTGGCAGAGAGGATGATCACCGTTGCCAAACATGGAGCGGATTTTGAACGTCAAGCTTCCGAGGCGGCGGATGCCAATGACAAGCAACGTTTCGCCGCTGCTTCGCTGCATAAGAGGCGGCAAGCGGCTGCATACTTGAAGAACGCAGATGTTGTGCAGAAGCTTTTCGGCAACATCGAAGAGCGATTCCGTGGACGGCCCGGCGGATACACCAGACTTATTAAGCTCGGATTCCGTAAGGGTGACGGCGCTGATATAAGCTTTATTGAGCTTGTTGATCGCGATGCTGTTCTGGCTGCAGGTGCTGCCAGCGCTGCTGAAGAGTCTAAGAAATCGAAATAAGTAAGTTACTGCCGTACTGACTTAAACCTTGGTACGTACAGCATGAGACGACATAAGGCTGCTTCCTTGCACAAGGGAGCAGCCTTTTTTTGTTTCGATACTTGATTTTTCTCATTTGTTTGGGTTACAGCAAGTCTTTGGTCTGTCTGTCTTGTTTAGATTGTGATGCTGCCGAAGGGATGGATTGGATGTTTCATCGGTGTTTTAAGCCTTTGTTTACCATTACCATTACTGTTTTGCTGATAAGTTGCTTTATGTCGGTAACTAGTGGATTGCTGGTATTGGCTGATGATGGGGACGGGGACGGGGACGGGGCTGAATTTCAGGTGGCTGGCGGCCAGTTGGCGGACAAAAGAGAGGGGGAAGATGGTGTTGATTTGGGCGTGGCTGCGGGTGACTCGGGTGGAGCAGGAGCGTTGGTTGGCGAGGGCGAGATTGAGGTATCAGGAGATGGGGCGCCTGCGGAGTTGCATGCTGCTGCTGCTGAGCTGGATCCAGTTGAGATCTCGCCTGTGATATATTTTTCCACGGTTCAATCCAGCCGTTTCTCCATCGGTGATGCTGTGGGTTCCCAATCAGGTTATACCCGCTCTGAGATGGAATTTAAGCCTCTCATTGATAACGATATTTTAAGGGCGATCACGGTTTTTCCTTCTGCCCAAGGTGATGATTTCTCTGCCAGATTTACTGTTAGGGGCGGTCGTAGTCATGAGACTGGGGTTAAACTTGATGGCATGGAGCTCTATGAGCCGTTCCACCTTCAGGACTACGGTGGGGCCATTTCTGTCATTGACCTGGATATTGTCAGTGAAGCTGACCTTTTCGCCGGTGCTTTTTCTGCAATCCACGGCGATAGTATGAGTGGTATCCTGGATATTCGTTCCCGCACTGGTCGTGCTGACCGATTCCACGGCAAATTTAGTCTGGATTTGCTTAGTGCCAGTGTCCTTCTGGATGGGCCACTTCCTGCCGGATCTTTTCTCGTATCTGCCCGGCGTGGATACATCGACCTGTTTCTAAAAGGGTGGGCTCCTGATTTGGGATACATGCCACAATATTGGGACACCTTCGCTCGGGCTGATCATCATTTTGGGGCAAAAGATAAAGTCACCGCCTATATGATTTATAGTGGTGATCGTAATGAGATGTTCCATGAGGGAGAGCAATCTCGGGTCAACTCTCAGTACGATAGCTTCAGCTCATGGCTCAAGTATTCGCATCGACTGGGGAGCGGGGTTTCTGGTCAAGGGGGCAGCCTGGATCTTTATTTGTTTGGGGGGACCATGTTGCAGGACCGTGTGGCATCCTATGGACTGGTTGATGACCGGGATCTGGTATTTGGTGGTGTGAAGGGTGAACTTGAATTGCCTCTGGCCAGTGGGAACCATGTGCTCCAAGCCGGGTTTCGCACCAGGTGGATGGGGGGTAACTATGACTATAACAACCCCCGTTCTGTTGACCTTGGGCGAAATATTGTCCGCAATGTTGAGCTGAGTGTGGATGAGCAGGCGGTTGAAGGTTCCTTGTGGGTACAGGACCAGTGGCGGCTGTCCCGGTTTCTGATGGCCAATGGAGGGTTCAGGGTTTTAGGACTGACTGGCACTGAGAATCTCATGTGGGAGCCAAGGTTGTCTGTTGCGATTACACCTGGTGGAGGTTTCCTGCTCAGGGGGGCGGCAGGCCTGCATCATCAGCCTCTTACTCCGCTGAATTTGCCCGTTGAGGAGGGGGGACATGACTTGGGGTCGGAGCAGCGGGCGATGCACTATGTGGCTGGTGTTGAGTATCGGCCTGCTGGGATTCCTCTGGCGATGAAGGTGGAGGCCTTCCGAAAAGATTACTGGGATCTGGTTGGCTTTGTGCCCAATCTGGGGCGGGAAGAGACTGCTTATATTTCGGGGGACGAAGCGGTGGTGGAGGGAGTGGAGTTTTTTGCGCAGGGCAGGCTGGGTGGGGCTGGGGGGCGATTCGGGTGGAATGGGGGGTACAGCTTGATGAGAGCGGAAGAGAAGCTGGCTGATGGCAGGGTGGTTCCCCGTGATTCGGAACGGAGGCATAGCGTGACGCTTGGTGTTGATGCCAGGTTGTGGAAGAATGGCCAGGTCAATCTCATGTGGCGGTATAATACCGGGGCTCCATATACGGAAGTGCTGGCCATCGATGCGGATGGTAATCGGACCTATGGTGCGATCAACGGTAAGAATCTGAAGCCTTACCATTCCCTTGATGTGAGGGTATCCCATGGTTGGAAGTTTGATTCTTGGGAATTGTCCGGCTATCTGCAGATTATGAATGCCTATAACAGGGATAATGTGGAAGAGATCTCCTACACCAGGGCAGACGATGGCACCCTGGTGGCCCAGGAAGGCGGATTCCTGCCTCTGATACCCACCTTCGGAATTTCCGGCATACTCTAGCAATAAATCACTTCCCTCATCAGGGCGTTGTGTCCATTCTTTTCGGGAAATGTTTTTTTCAAAATTTCTCAAACAAGGAGAAAAAAATGGCTAATGAACCAAAGCGCCCCGTTACCGCTACTGATCTCTCCCACGCCCTGAGAGGCATAGACTTCCCATGCTCCAAGGAAGATCTGAAGAGACATGCTGTTAAAAATGAGGCACCCCAGGACATCATGGGCACCATTGAGCGCATGGAAGAGAAGCAGTTCCTTTCTATGGCAGATGTGGAGCACAGCTTTCACCAGGTGAGGGGACGACGCTAATCCTGAGCGTTTACTCGCTTATGCCAGCCTTCTCTGCATCTATGCTATGATGAACTTGCCTGTTGTCTGAAAAGCATGCAGGGTAATTGAATATGTTTGGGGGATAAAAAAAGATGAGGCGCTCCTTTCGGAGCGCCTCTGGTTGCTTGGTAGCGGGGGGGGGACCACCGAAGCAACAAGGGCAATCTACTAGTAGATTGGTATTTTGTCAAAACAATATTTTTTTATTAGCCAACTTTTTATAAGAATGAAGAATATCGATTTTCTCAATCATCTTCATTACTTGCGGTTAGAACGGTCTGGAGATGTTTGATTTATTAAGCGAACATACCGTGGAGTGTGGATTGCAGTCCTGATTAAATATCGTAATAAAGCTGAAACTCCATAGGTACCGGCCGCCTTCTTACCTCATCTACTTCACGCTTCCTTTTGTATTCCAGCCAAGTCTCGATCACATCCGGAGTGAATACATCACCCTTGAGCAGGTATTCTTGGTCTTGCTCCAGCTCATGGAGAGCTTCGCTCAGAGAACCACAGGTGCTGGGCACTCCATGGAGCTCCAGGGGACTCATGGAGTAGATGTCCTTATCGAGAGGCTCCCCAGGGTCGATCTGGTTTTCCATCCCATCCAGCCCTGCCATCAAAAGCGCTGCAAAGGCCAGATAGCCATTGGCAGATGGATCGGGGAACCGGATCTCTACCCTCCGTGACTTAGGGTTGACTGAGCCCATAGGAATCCTCACCGAAGCAGACCGGTTGCGGCTGCTGTATGCCAGATTGACAGGAGCCTCATATCCAGGGACAAGACGCCGATAGGAGTTGGTGGTTGGATTAGTGAATGCGTTGAGGGAGCGTGCATGGGCCAGGATGCCACCAATGAAGAAAAGGGCCTCTTTGCTCAACCCTGCATACTGGTCGCCGGCAAAGATGTTGTTCCCGTTTTTCCAGATGCTGATATGCACGTGCATCCCGGAACCGTTGTCTTCATAAATCGGTTTTGGCATGAATGTTACGGTGCGGCCGTGCCTGTAAGCCACATTTTTGATTACATATTTGAACCATTGGAGCTGGTCACCGGCCTCCCTGAGCCTGTTGAAGCGGATATCGATCTCGCTCTGTCCGGCAGTTGCTGCCTCATGGTGCTGGGCTTCAACAATGATCCCCAGTTTCTGGAGCTCTTCCACCATCTCATTGCGGATGTCGACCAGGCTGTCAGTGGGTGGAACCGGAAAGTACCCTTCCTTGTAGCGCGGCTTGTAACCCAGGTTGGGGTGCTCATCCCGCCTGGTGTTCCAATGACCTTCAACAGATTCAATGTGGTAAAATGCGGAGTTTCTGGTGGACTCGTACCGGATGTCGTCGAAGATGAAGAATTCGGGTTCAGGGCCGAAGTGGGCAGTGTCTCCAGCACCAGAGGCCTTGAGATATGATTCCGCTTTAGAGGCAATGTTTCGGGGGTCCCTGGTGTATTTTTCCCTGGTGACCGAGTCGGCAATATCACAGATCAGGGATAGGGTAGGAGTCTTGATGAACGGGTCGATCTGGGCTGTGGCTGGGTCAGGAATGACCAGCATGTCGGATGCGTGGATTGGTTGCCACCCTCTGATGGAGCTGCCATCAAAACCGAAACCTTCTTCAAAGGATTCGACAGAAAATTCTGAGACAGGCACTGAGAAATGCTGCCACATCCCGGGAAAATCCATGAATTTCAGGTCAACCATTCTCAGGTGCTTTTTTTCAATGAGAGCGAGAACGTCACTTGGTCCCATATATGCTTTTCCTCCTTATCACAAAGCATTTTCTCCCCGTTCACCGGTCCGGATCCGAATTGCCTCTTCTACAGGGGACACAAAGATTTTGCCGTCCCCTACCCTTCCTGTGCCTGCTGCATTCACAATGGCTTCAATGACAGATGCAACCATGCCGTCGGGAAGCACAATCTCCAGCTTCACCTTAGGCACGAAATCAATCACGTACTCAGCTCCCCGGTACATGGGGCGCTTGCCTCCAGTACGGCCAAATCCTTTCACCTCTGTGACTGTCATGCCCTGTACCCCGATTTGTGCCAGAGCATCACGCACATCATCAAGCTTGAAAGGTTTTATGATTGCTTCAACTCGCTTCATTGTAATTACCTTGACAGGCGGTGTGCCCTGAACAGCAACTCAGCCCTCAGATGGAATGCTGCTCAGACGTGGGCAAAAATGTTTGCACCTTATCATAAAATAGAAGACAGATTACGAGAATGCTCAGTACTTTTTTACATTTTTTTTGCGTTTCCAGACCATGAGTGTTGGTGATGGAGATGGATTGTGTGTTTGGATGGCTGACAAAGGGATTGGTGCTCGAAAAGATTCGTTTATGAACTGGCGATTTTAATCTACCATCAGGCCCCATTTCAGTTTTTGAGCAGGAAAGGTTTGGATTGATGAATAATGGTTTATTGGGGAGCATGGACGGTGGTGCAGAGGATGGTGCAGAGGAAGGAACAGCCGGTGGTGCGGGACAGGGGCCGGACCGGGTGGGTAAGCTGTTCCATGTGGTAGGGGAAACCATCTCCCGGTACCGGATGATTGATGAGGGGGACCACATTCTGGTGGGTGTGTCAGGAGGCAAAGACTCTTACGTCCTGCTGGATCTGCTGGCAGGCCTGCAACGGCGATCCCCGGTTCACTTCCGGTTGAGCGCCTTTCATCTGGATGCTGGCTGGAGCGGTCACCAGGGGCAGGTGGTGGCCAGGGAGCTGGGAGAGAGGTGGCCTGACGTGCCCAATTGGTTCGATTCCATACCTATGTCTGATCTGGCGCACAGGAAACTGACCGGTAGCGAAAATACGCCTTGTTCATTCTGTGCCAGGGTGAGGAGGGGAATTACCTATTCCTGGGCACTCAAGCTGGGGTGTAATAAGGTTGCTCTTGGGCATCACCGGGATGACATGATTGAGACTCTGCTGATGAACATGTTTTTTAACGGAACCATCAAGGGAATGCCAGCCATATTGAAGAGCAGCAGGGGACCAGTACTGATCAGACCATTGATTGGGGTTTGGGAGGACCAGATTCGTTCTTACGCAGAAGACTTGGGAGTATTTCTGCAGACCTGTCAATGTCTCGATTCGGGCGATGGTGAATCCAGGCGGAGGTGGGCCAAGGAACTGTTGGCTAATCTGGAAAAAAGCAACCCTGGTATTAAGTCTACCCTGGCCTCATCAGCAGGACGGATTATGCCCGAGTATCTGTTGGGACATGGGAGAGTTAAGTAGAGAGCGTTTCATGTTGCCTAGAACTGCCATAGGGCATCTGGTACTTGTTCATGGATGATTACAATGCTAATCTGCCTGCCATCAAGCAGCTATTAATGAGTAAAGTGATGTAGATGAACTTCAGCGATAAGAACCATAAGGAAACGGAAGGTGTTTGGTGGCCTGAAAACCTTGAAAACCCTGAAAAACTCACCGGTTCTGAATTGGACAGTCAGGGCTTCGAGCAACAGGCGCAGGATCAGGAGCAGTGGCTGGGGCAGGGGCAGGGGCAGGGGCAGGGGCAGGAGACCTTTATCAATGGTTGTGCAATGGCTGACAATTTCCCTGGCGAAGCACTGACCATGGAAGAAATCCTGGACCAGGAGTTCTGGAAGGGGCCAGAGGTCAATCTTGAGCATGACCATGGGCATGATCTTAGTGTTGATGGTGACAACCATGATGCAGGTGTCAAACCTGTACGACCTCTAGTGGTGCTTGGCATAATCTGTGCTGTGACACTGGTGCTGGTCGGGGTGGGCGTGCTAACTTCGAGCAGTCTTTTGGATGACTCTAAGAATGATTTGCCGGGGGGAGCATCCTTAGCCACAGGCGCAGGTGAATCCGCCAAGTCAGCATCTGGAAAAGCCAGTATGGTGGACAATGATCTAGACCCGTCTGGGGATGCTTTGTCAGATGGGGTGGCTGCAGCAGCGGTGGAAAAAACCGATGATGATCCTGCAATGAAGGATTCATCCGTAGTGGCAGATTCCTCAGTCGCTTCAGGTGGAAAGACAGCAAAAAAGCGCCAAGGAGCAGCCTCTGCCGGTGGTGGGCAATCCTCATCTGGATTGTCCTACTCCATTGTAAGCGATGATGGGATGGTTACAAAGAAGCGTTCTGCCTTGCCCTCCGCCCAGGCGTCCCGTGACTATCTTCCCGATACCCTTACTACTAACCAGATAATGAATGTGATTCGGACAAAACGCCGTTCCCTCCAGTCTTGCTTTGAACGTCAGCTTCGCAGGGAAGGCATGCTCGGTGAGCAGAAGACAACTATTAAATTTGAGATCGGACAGCAGGGGAACACGGGCAGGATTACCGTTGAGGGAGGAGGAGATAACTCGATATTTTCCCAGTGTGTGGAACAGCAGATCAGACGCTGGAAATTCCCCCCATTTTCCGGTGCCCCGATCCCAGTTGAATACCCGATTCTGTTGACCGCTACCCACTAGGCCCTACCTTATCAGGTACGGGCACTAGGGACAGTGTCGGATGAGCTGTGTTGACTTGTAGGCTCGCACCTTGGTAATAGTCTAGGTTGGATATTTGTGGAGTCGCTCATGAATCGTTGGGTTGTGCCACTGTTCATTCTATTATTGCTGGAGCTTACCGGATGTGCGCCCGTTCTGGGTGTGTCTGCAATCGGAAGGGCCGAGCTCGCCATTGAGGCAGCCACACTGGCGGGGAGCAGGGAGCATGCCCCATATGAATACACTGCAGCCAAGTTGTATTACGACAAGGCCAGGGAGAAACAGAACAGATCCCAGTTTGGCATGGCCCGCAATTATGCACAAAAGGCCCAGAGTTTTGCCCAGAAAGCCAGAGTGATGGCAGAGGAGCGTTCTGGGGAATCTAAGGTCAATGTGCCGACTGGAAGCTCACCCGCAGTTAATGATGGTGCACATGGCAGCGGCCAGGCGGGGGCCTTCTTCAGGGATGTAGATGGTGGGGGCATGGCACCGGTAACACCAGGTAGGACTGATGGAACAGATTAAACACAAATTATCTGGCCTGGTGATGCTGTTGGCGGTTCTTCTGTTTTCCCAGACTGCCCTCCTCCTGACAGGTTGCAGTATGGGGATGAAGGCCAGCCTTAAAGGCGAACAGGTTTATCGGGAGCTGTCTGTAATTCAGGACAGAGCCTACCGGTGTACGCCGGAGGAGCTGGCGAAAGCTACTGTTCATCTGGAATTAGGTCGGGCTGAATTGGAGCGTGGAGACCTGCTCAGGGGGCAGGAGCATATGGATCAGGCGCTCGCCAGCGTGAGAGCTGCAGAGGTTGGGTCCAGGGGGACCGAATGCAGGGCTCCTATGCCTCTACTTGTTGTGGATACGGATAATGATGGTGTGGAAGACCAGTTCGACAACTGCCCGCCCATCTATAATCCCGATCAGGCGGATATGGACGGGGATGGGGTTGGAGATGCCTGTGATCTGGACATGGAAGGGGACGGTGTGCCCGATGATCGTGATAATTGCCCATCCTTGTATAACCCTGATCAGGCGGATATTGATGGTGATGGCATGGGTGATCTCTGTGACCCTGACATGGATGGCGATATGGTGCCCAATGAAGAGGACAACTGCCCCATGGTGGCAAACTCCGATCAGGATGACATGGATGGCGATGGAGTAGGAGATGCCTGTGATCCGGATATGGACGGTGATAGGATTCTCAATGATGTAGATAATTGTCCCTTCGATGTTAATCCGGATCAGGCTGATCTGAATGGGGACGGGATCGGGGATGTGTGCGATTTCGATATTGATGGAGATGGGGTTGATAACGCTGAGGACAATTGTCCCACCATTTATAACCAGGAGCAGGAGGATGCAGATGCTGACGGGGTGGGGGATGCATGTGACCCTGATTATCTCTCCTCACTCAAGCAGTCATACCAGTTGGTCAAGCTTACCGCAGAAAAGATTGAGCTCTCCCAGAAGGTCCATTTTGGTACGGCCAAATCGGTGATCCTGCCCCAGTCTTTTGCCTTGTTGAACGAGGTCGCCAGGGTTCTGCTGGACCACCCACGGTTGAGGGTGAGGATTGAGGGACATACTGACGATAGGGGCAAGGCATCCTACAACCTCAAGCTTTCCCAGGAGAGGGCAGATTCGGTTCGGATTTACCTGATTAGACAAGGAGTTGATCCCCAGCGGATGGATTCCGTTGGGTTCGGCATGGAGCAGCCCATCGGTGACAACCGCACGACACAGGGACAATCCGATAATAGACGTGTTGAATTTGTTGTCTTAAACTGATGCGCCAAATGACTGGGTGTGTATGGGTTAGAGAAGCATCGGGTGGGGCATGGCGGGTAATGCGGGAATGGGAGGATGGAGGATGGAGGATGGAGGAGCGTGGGTAATAATAATATTTGTAACCAAAGCCTCTGGTCGGTGATAATGCTGGCCAGATTAAGTTGTTATCAGAGCCCGGCAATTAACTGGGTTCATTGTTTATATAACCGGCAGGCAGCTTGAATCAGCCACCGGAGATCAAGGGAAATAGCCCGATGGAGTTTAGCAGATTAGGCGTCCGCAGATTGGAAGGTGGATTGGGGGGAGCAACCGTATTTCTGCTGATGCTGGTCATTACCAGCCTTCCTGTTATGCTGCCGGCCCTTGCTAATGCGTATGGCAGCGTGGAGGAAGAGGTAGAGGACTTATACTACCGGAGCCTGGATGAGTATGACGATTTTCAACTGGATGAGGCTAAAAACTTGCTTGACCAGGCGATGTCTGTTGCTGCTCAGAGCGGATTAAAAAATACTCTTACTGCCCAGATCCACCTTCAGTTGGGTGTCATCCTCTTCGCTGAGGGGGATTCTGATGGTGCCCGAGGGGAATTCGCCGATGCGCTGAATGATGATCCCTATATTGAATTGGATCCCCTTATGTCGAGCCCGAGCCTTCAGAAAACCTTTGACGAGATGAAGGCTCAAGCCGCCACTAGCGGAGGCGGTGCAGGTGGACCAGGAGGCGGTTCCGGGTATGGTTCGGCTGAAGGTGGCTACGGGGAATATGGTGGGGGTGGTACCATGGCCGGTTCAGATTCAGGTTCCGGCGACGGCTATGGAGCGCCCGTTTCAGCAGCGCCTGCTGCCGGGGCAGGACTCTCCCATCAACCGGTGCTCCAGGCAGTTCACGGTGTGGGGATCGCCCTTTACATGGAAGTCCCAAGGGGGCTGCCAGTGGCTCGAGTATTTGCTGTTTATCGGAATCAGAATGCTCAAGAGTGGAACAGCATTGAGATGGAGCCAAGGGGGAGATCAGGATTCGCCGCTGCAATCCCCGGTCATGATGTCTCCGGCGAGGTAATCTTCTACCACCTGGAAGTAATGGATGCTGGCGGTAACATTGTAGCTTCGGCTGGTACAGCGAATAATCCATATCGGATCCGGCTTTCGCCTGCTGCCCCGCCTTCACCACCGCCACCACCCGCATATCCTTCAGCCGGTTCTTCTGGTAGCGGAGGTTATCAGGGGCAGCCTTCGTCCGGCAGTCAGTATGGGGGAGGATATGGGTATGGGGGGCAGTCATCAGGAACAGGGGCCGGTTCAACAGGCTCATCAGCCTATGGGGATTCGTCCTCCTCATATTGGCAGCAGCCTTCATCCCAGGGAGGGTATGGTTCACAGGGAATGGGCGGGGGCGGAGGTGGTGCTTTCAGTTTCAGTGGTTCCTCTGGTGTGGGTGCTTATTCAAGTCCAGATCGGACAGTCTCCCTTTCGCTGGAAGGTGGGTTCGGTTTCGGTGTGGCAAAGGGGCCGACCCTTCGCACTTCCCAGTATGTAGAGGTTGGTCCCGGTTTGGCATGGTCTTCTATTGCCCAGCTCAAGGTGGATGCAGGCTATTTTATTAAAAACAACCTGCAGGCGGGACTGGGGATGAGACTGCAATTCATCGGTGATGAGGATGCGGGGATAGTCATGGAACCCATGGTCACTGTAAAGGGGAGGTATTACTACGGGCTGGCTCCGGTTTACAGGCTTTATGTGGGAGGTGGCGCAGGCTTGGGGAGCGTACAGCATACGGTAAATCTAGGCGACCAGTACGGTGGTTATCTTGATACTACCAGGGCCGGAGGAACTGAACCCCTGTTCGCTGGGTTGTCCGGGTACCATGTGATGGCCATTACTGGTATGGAGTACTCTATTTCGGATGAATTATCATTGGTAGGCGGGATTGATCTGTATCTTCTTCTGCCCAGTGTTTCGGTGCATGCTGACGTGAGTGCGGGTATGGCCTTCTCGTTCTAGTCTTGGCATTGGGCCATCTCACATCACCCATTCACTCTTTATACATCCATCCTGACCATTCGTTCTTCCTCTTTTTCTACTTTATCAAGTATCCTCCGCACTCGATCTCTGCTTGACCTATACCTGGCCACCACCTGTTCGGTTTGGGCTTTGTGCTTATTCGCTTTTTCTTAACTTTTATTTCAATGCAGGTACAATGCGGCGGCAGTGAGTGGCAGTGCGGTCATGACCTTCTTTGATGAGCCAGAGGCGGATTTTATCAGTTGTCGAACCTGAGAGGCAAAGATGAGCGGTGTTGGAATGATTCCCAGTGGTTGTGAAAGGGGCGGAAAAAACTCGCTTTATAAGAAGGTTGACTCTGGTACACCTTTATCCACGGAGCAAGTGGTAGCCCGACGATGGGTTCTGCCAGTTCTGTGTGATGCAGTTTTGATTGCCATTCTCGTGGTGGTCATGGATTTGGTGGTGCTGCTCTCTGGCAAAGGACCCCTCTTCAGCTCTGTTCGGGAGCCGGTACTTCTGTTTCCTGCCTTGCTCGGTATCTCCTGGCCGTGGATGCTGCCTCTCCTTTTTCCCATACTTGCCATTGTGGACAGAAGCAGGAGATGGTTCTGTAGAGCAGGGACCGGGCGATTGGCGTTCTGTTTGAGAACAGTTCTTATGGCGATTCCTGCACTGTTCTTTTTTCACTGGGTCATATGGGATGTGCTGCAAGGGCCTACTTTTGCTTTCCTGCCTGGGCTGCCAGTGCTGGGTTGGCTGGGAGCATCTGTTGCTGCTGTGCTGTGGTCGATTGGAGTGGTGGGTGCGGCTGATGGAGGGGTTGGTTCGAGATGGCGGTGGACAATCCTGTCTGGCGGTGGAAAGCTGGCAGCAGGCGCTCTGTTGCTGGTTGTGGCATTGGGCTTGCATTGGTTCGACGGCAACGTTCTGATCAGGCTCTATCCAAGGCTGCATGCCACGGTTTTTCTTTTCACCTGCACCCTGCTGTTTATGGTTGTTGTGGTTAGTGGGCTGGGACGTAGGCTGGCTGTATGGATGGGC
This sequence comes from uncultured Myxococcia bacterium, assembly GCA_964477705.1. Classification (GTDB taxonomy): domain Bacteria; phylum Myxococcota_A; class JAVEVO01; order JAVEVO01; family CAYZFJ01; genus CAYZFJ01. Next base: position 29,314 of record CAYZFJ010000003.1, read on the forward strand.
CGGTTCTGCGGGGGCGGGGGGAGCGGGGGGGCCGGGGATAGAGGACGGGGCAAGGTGGGTGTGGGTGTGGGTGCGGGCCTGCTTGTGGTGATTCTGTTGGCTGGTTCTGCTTTTCTCGGTTCGGACTACTTTTTGAACAGTCAGGCGAATTTGCGGTTCCAGATTGTGAGTAAATGTCCTGGGGCTGGCAAACTGGCACTGATGCGGAATCGAGCCTCAGACTTGCTCTTTCAGGCTGTTCTGTTTGCTGGTGGGACAGGGGGCACCCATGGAGATGGAGGCCGCGGACTGTGGCTGGGATCAGCAGGTGAAGACCCAGGCCCAGGTCAAGGCCAAGGCCCATACGGTCTTATTGGAGATTATGATGGGGAGCTTTGGCCTTATGGTCCAGGCGATGGTGGCAGTCAAGTTGGCGATACCAGTGAGTCTCCAGATGAGGAGGAAGCTGCAGCAGGTGGGGAGAGCAGGGGAAGCGGGGGTGGAGCTGCCAGTGATACTGCATTAGATGGAGCGCATATAGCAAAGTACGCCCTCTCAGGTATGCCAAGGCTTCGTCCCAATGGGAATAACGTGGTGCTGGTTACCATGGATGCTGTCAGGGCATCCCATTGCAGTGTTTATGGGTTTGAGCGTCAGACTACCCCCTTCTTAGAAGAGCTTGCCAAAGAATCAGCATTGTTTATCAAGGCATATACCCAGTCCAGTCACACCTCATACTCCCTCTCCATGCTTATGTCTTCCAGATATATGTATCAGCCAGAGACCCACAATCTGGCCGAGCTGCCAACCATGGCCAGCGTACTTGGGAAGGCAGGGTATGCCACCATGGCGGTTTACTCCCAGTACCTTTTCTTCAGTAGAGAGGATCTGTTTCAACCGATGATTGCACGGCGGTTTGGGTTTGAAAAAACCGATAACAGGCACCTTGATGGCCGTCAGGCTGTGGATAGTGCCATTGAGATGCTTGATGAGCATTTTGCCGGGCAGGGTAGGGAATTTTTCTTGTGGGTTCATCTTTTTGATGCACATGAGCCCTATGATACTCAAGAAGAGTTCTCATTTGGGAATAAGGACGTTGATCGATATCATGGGGAGATCGCCTTTGCAGATAGCCAGATTAGAAGGCTGGTGGAGTATCTGAACACACAGGGGGCCGTTGGGGAGAACACCGTGCTGGTGGTGGCAGCGGATCATGGGGAAGAATTTGGCGACCATGGGGGGGCCTATCATGGATCTTCTCTATATGATGAACAGGCGCGGGTTCCTCTGTTGATCAGGTATCCGGCTGGATTAGAGAAGCAAAAGGAGAAGGCGAAGGAGAAGTCCCTGTCATCTCCAACTGGAGAGGCAGGAGTAGAGGTTGATGCTGCTCTGGTGGTGGATGAACCTGTTCAATTGATAGATATTTTCCCTACCCTGCTCACTTTGACGGGCCTAAACCCACCACAGGGATTCAAATTGCAGGGTACAGATCTGTCACCTGCACTCCTCCATGGGAGAGAGATTAACCATGGCGCCTATGGGGCTGTACTTACTAAGCGTATGGTAGTGTCTGGACAGCATAAGTTCATCGTTAATTTTGCTACTGACACCAGAGAACTGTACCACCTGGCCGATGATCCGTGGGAGCGCCGCAACGTGTTGGATCAGGAACCGGAGCGGGCCAAAGTGTTGGAGCGAATGCTATCTACATGGGTTGATGGGGTGCTGGTAGGAACCCGTGACCCGGTACGCTGGGGGCTTGCTCTTGCAAGGCTGGGCGATCCCAGATCTGTTCCCATTCTTAGGGCTATCTTAGCTAATAGCCGGCTTGCTACTGAGATAAGGATTGAGGCAGTATTGCTTCTTGGGAGTATGGGTAACGGGGACCCTGAAACAGTGGCAGCGCTCCAGCAAGTATCAAAGAGTGGGAATCTGGTGGGTGACTGTGCGGTTGTGACCCTTGCCATGTTGGGCGTGGAAACCGACCAGGTACGGTTGGGCAGTCTTCAGGATGCCAGCGCCATTGCTGTCAAAATGGGACGGAATGAGACAGACTGGCCCCGTCAGATTGCTCGCAGGGCGGCGATTGCAAGGGCTAGGACGGGGAATGTGGATGCAGTTCCATTTTTGCAGAAAATCCTGGATGAAGAAGACAGGGATTTCGAGGAGGTTGCCCTGGCAGCCCTCGGTTCTCTCAAGGCTCCTGAGGCCCTGGCACCGTTGCTCTATGCTCTGCAGCCCTTGAGGACCAGGCATTGGGCAGTGTGTGCGCTAGGGGAGTTGGGGCTCCCCGATGGAGCTGTTCCTCTGCTCCAGATTGCTCGGAATGATCCCTATACCAATATTCGAGAGTCAGCCATTTGGGCTCTGGGCATGATCGGGAACAGAATTACACCTGCTGCCGGGGAGATGCTCCATGAACTAATTTTGGACGAGCCCTACCTGAAGGGCGGAGCCCAGACCCTCATAAATACGGGGCTGGTTGCGGTCCATGATGCTGGTGCAAAGGGGGCTGCGGGGGGGAGAGGTGGGAATCTACAGCCATCAGTCCGTGGGGCTGGAGTGGTGCTTGGAGCTGGTACTCTGGTCAGTGCTGGGAGAGGGCTGACCGAGGCAGGGGCAGGGGCAGGGGGTGACAGGATTGGCGGCGCCTTTCGGGTGGGTGGTGCCAATGGTGCCAGTCTCTGTCTTGAGGATGGAGGGGAAGGGTATTTGGTCATGCCGGCCCTGGGGACTGGTGATTATAATCTTTTGGCATCAGCATTCTTAGCAGATGGGGTGGGTGAGGGTGACCTCAAGTTCATGGTGGTTCAGGGGGCTGGAGCTCATGGGGCTCTCCCGGGGAAGGCTGCCATGAAGAAGGCTGTGTGTGGTGGGGAGCTTCATCTGCCTGATTCTACTATGAGAGGGTGTGATGGCAAAGAGACCTTCAGGTTGCGGCGGGGTAAGCATCTGGTCGCAGTGAAGAATCATGGAACAACGGTTTGTCTGGAGAGTGTGGTTCTTCTCAAAGCTCGCAAGGGGAAAGGTAAGGGAGCAGGAAAATAGACGACAGCATGATAGATCCACATTGTGCGCACTATTACAGACCAGACTTTTACCGTTCGTCCCCAATAGTTGACTGTCTGCGATTGGCTCGGGAATGTGCCATTTGTTCTGCACAACAGAACAAGGCTGGAGATTTGTGCTACAGTAGCTTGAAATATAGATGGGGATCGGGCGCAGGAGCTAGTGAAGCTGGTCAGATGGTGTTGGATCCCAGACGTGTGAGTCCCTCCCATCTGTTCTTCTCGGTTCATTAAACAGGAAGGGTAAAGCCATGCTCCAAACTGCACAACGCATGAACACCTGGGAAGCAATTGTTGACCAGTTGAAGAGCCTGCCTGATGAGCCCGAATCCAGTGTGCGGTCTGGAATCCTTGCAGAACTGTTTGCTCACCTTGCCTTATTGGGCCAGGAACAGGAGATTCCTGATTTACGCATGCGCAAGAGCCATTCCGATGAATTGCTTATATGGCTGCATCAGGAGATTAGAAGGATTCTGGACAAGCTGCCTGTGGACCCTGACACTGATGAGTTCTATTTCTTGCGGGAAGTGGTTAAAAGGCTTCCTCTGCGGGTGACCGCCAACACCCTGATTGAAGATATTCGCAGTGCTGCCGAGGAGTTCGAAGAAGCTCGCCTCGATAGTGATCCCCTCCGTTCTTTTGCTGCTGATCTCCGTAAGGAGACCCACCGGAGGCTCTCGCCCCGAATTCTGCACACTTTTGTGAAGCCTTATCTGGCGCTGGTGGATCATGGAGATCCGGAACCAATCAAACAGGCCGGGTATCCCTTGGTGGCTTTGAAGTTCAACCGTGCTGAAGAAGGAGAGATGTTCCTCAGGCTCGGGCATGAGCTTGATCACAATTTGTCTTATCTATGGGATTACGAGAATGGTGACATTCAGAATCTCAGTATCAGTATGGCCAACCAGATTCCACTTTTTGAGAGGTGCTTTCTGCAGCACGAGATTCACGCTATCCTGGAGCTCCTCAAGCCCCAATACCTGGAATCCAGGGAAGTCCTCTTCGATCTTCTCAAGCGGCTGGTGAGCATTCAGCATTTTCTGCGAACATCATTCAGAGAAGGCCGTCTCCATCTCCTCGATTATCTTCTTGTTGATCTCGATATTGGCAGATTGGTTTTTATTTTTGCGGCTGACCTGAGCAATCGGTTTCTGGCAGAGATTACTGCGGGTAATCTTCGAGATTCTTTAGCACTTTTGAGAGAGATGCTTGCCATCATCGCCACCAGAGGCCCGGCGGTGTGGAAGCTTGAAGGGGTTATGACTGAGCTGGATCGGCTCCGTGAGGATCCTGTGCTCAACCATAGCCATGTGCGGCGCTGTGTTCAAGCCATCGTGAATGATGTGCAGTCGTACCTGCAGACCTACATCATATCGCGTATGGGGCCAATTCTCAACTGGACCTTTGAGGTTTACCCGGTCCCCACCACCAGACTGTCTCCGGCCAAGACCAGGTTCTTTAATAATCTGATCCGCAGTACCCATTTTCATCTGCTCACTGAATTTGCCGAGAAGGTGCTCTCTTTTCTGGATCACGAGATGTCTGCCCAGATCGAGGAGAGCCTTCTTTATAGCTACCGTTTGGGGCAGGCCGGGCAGCCGCCCCAGCAGCCAGAAAATATTGAGGAGATGGTGGCCTGTACCTGGGAGTCTGCTCCTGCTGCTTTAAGGCCGTTTCTGGGGGGTAAGGGAAATAGCCTCCTTGATATGGTAGCCCTTGGTCTGGCGGTGCCGCCTGCCTTCATTCTGGGACTGCCCCTTGGGGACAGGTTTCTCTCTCCCGATGAGCCCCAGGAGCCTTTGTTCAATCTGTTGCAGGACTGGGTGCATAAGCTGGAGAAGCAGACCGGCAAACAACTGGGTTGCCCGTCCAATCCGCTCCTGGTGTCGGTGCGATCCGGTGCCCCATGGTCACTGCCGGGCTCCATGCTCACCCTGCTTAACGTGGGCCAGACCCGGGAGGTGATTGATGCCATCGCATCCCGTCATGGCAAACGGTTTGCTCACAGTATTCATGCCCGGTTTCTGCGCAATTGCTTGCAAGCCATGGGGCAGAAGGTGTCTCCCAAGGATAATAACCTGTCCCGGCTTCGTGCCATGGTAGAATACCACACAAACAGCCAGTTTCTTTGGGACCCAATGGCCCAGCTTGAGCAAGCGGTCAGGTGGGTGTTCGCATCGAGCCGCAACAGTGTGGCTGGTGAACTGCTCTCGCATATGTCGCCGGGCGACAGGCCGGTTACTGCTGTGACTGTGCAGCAGATGGTGTTCGGCAACCGAAACAGGGACAGCCTGAGTGCGGTGTTGATTACCCGCAATCCTGTCACTGGAGCCGATGAGATGGTTGGCGAGTTCAGAGAGGAGACCCAGGGTGAGGAGGTGGTGATGGGGCAGGTTGTCCCCAAGCCTTTGGAGAAAATGAAGCCCCAGTATCTGGCCGAGCTGCGACGGATGAAGGAGGTGCTCGAAGGCTTCTACCACAGGGAGCTTAATCTGGAAGTCACCGTGGAGAATGGACAGCTTTGGATTCTGCAGGCCAGGCGAACCAATATTGGGACCTGGGCCAGTCTGGTGGTAAATGTTGACTTTCTAGCCAGAGGGCTGCTCACCCTCAAGGATTTTCATCACAGGCTTGATAAACTGCGTACTGTCCACGAGGCGGTTGCCCTCCCCCGCCTTGATGACTACATGTATGCGAACTTCAACCCCCCTATCGGGTCAGGCATTCCAATTCACAGTGGTATTGTTACCGGCACACTGGTGCTCTCGCAGGCTCGGCTTGATGAAGCTAAGACTCGGCGGGAGACCGTTGTGTACATGTCTTACAATACCAAGCCTACGGATTTTGCCATCATGAATGCGGCCCATGCACTGGTGAATATCTATCCTGGTCGCACTTCCCATGCGGCCATTATGGCGATGACTCTCAATAAGCCATGTATTGTGGGTATCCAGAATGCAGAGATAGATGCGCCTGGAGGGCGGGTGGTTTTTCGGGGACAACCGGATGTTGCGGTGCGGGAAGGGGAGCGAATCACCATAGATGCCAATACTGGGGCCATTTACAGGGGGCTGGCGCCCATCAGCCCATGCTATGTGCGGCTCCATGATATTGCTTCAGCCATTGAAGGAGTCAGCGATGGGGCGAAGGCGGCTGAAATCCTCCAGCGAACCCTCCATGCTCACATGTCTGATTTGAGGCGGGAGACTGCTTTCGAGCGTTTTGCATGGACCCATATCCCTCATGGTAAGCTGAGAGGCAAAAACGTGCTGGCTCGCCTAGATCTTAACGTGCGTCTGGAAGGCAGCGTTGTGGTGGATGCCCGCCGTATTGAGCAGGCTGTCCCCATCATTAAGGGGATTCTTGCGTCCAAAGGTACCCCGGTGGTGTTAGCACACCTGGGGGACCCTGCTTCAGAGGGGGTCCCGGGAATGACCAGGGAGGAGATCTATTCAATGTACAGCCTTAAGCCCGTTGCCAAGTACCTGGAGAGGTATTTCCCCGGGCTGATCTTTTTTCACGAGGCATCTATTGCCTCGTCGGGGCTCTTGCTCCACAAGGCTGATCTGGTGCCCGGCAAGGTTAATCTGCTCGAAAATCTCCGGTTTGCCAGTGGCGAGAAGGAGAATGATGAGGTATTTGCCCGGGCCCTGATGTCTCTGTCTGACGGTGTTTTTATTAATGATGCCTTTAATGTGTGCCACCGTCACCATGCCAGCATTACCGGTATTCCCCGATTTGCGGAGATCAGCGCCGCAGGGCCTCTGGTGCAGCGGGAGCTGGATGCTCTGCGACTGCTTCTGGTGGAGCCGGCCCAGCCTTTTGTGGCCATCATGGGCGGCAATAAGGATGCGGTCCGTATGGGCATGATGGAGTCTCTGCTCATGCGGGTGGATCGGATGATTGTGGGTGGCTCTCTAGCCTGTACCATGCTCCATGCAGCCGGGTGTTCCATGGGGCGTACGTCTGTGCTGGAGTCGGTGGGGGATATTTGCCGTTCATTACTGACCAGATATCGGCATAAGATTATCTTTCCCCGTGATTTCAGGGTTTTGCGCGAGCATGAAGTGGGTTGCAGCCAGGCAGCAGCCGTCAAAGTGGTACCAGCCAATGCAGTCCCTAATGACTGCGTCTGTGTAGATGTCGGGCCAGGGACCAGGCAGGTTATGGAAGATGCTCTTCGAGATGCCCGCTCCATCATGTGGAGTGGCTCTTTGGGGCGTTATGAGCTGGGTGACGTGGCGCCATCCACCCTTCGTCTGGCCAGGATGCTGGGCGATTATGCAGAGGGCGGTGCAAGGGTGGTTATCTGTGGGGGTGATACAGGGCTGGCGGCCCTGAATGCGGGAGCGGTTGATAAATATGAGCATGCATCTACCGGTGGGTCAGCGTTTCTGGAGTTCATGGGGCGTTTGACATTGCCTGGTATAGCTGCACTGGATGCGGTGTCGCCCAAAGACCGGGAATCGGGAGCAAAGGGACTATTCTGTTAGTTGTGCCCTCCAGTTTTCATGCCTCGATCTTATTTCATCTCTTCTTTTTTATCCGATTTATTTATGTCCATCGACCTGATCAACCAATCAACAAATCACCTCGTGCATCGCTATTAAAACTCTATGGTTTTCAACATGTAACTATTCATTCAAAGCATCTGGAAATGCGGATTAGCAGACTCCATTAATAGATCATGATGGAGGTGCATATTGCGACCACATAAATTTACTCTGCACATCAACCCGGAAGAAGAAACCGAAATCCGGGCAGGTATGAAAACCATCGACGCCCGGATTCAATCGGGCGACACCAGCGGACTCTCGGTGGGCGATTTAATCCACTACAACAGTGCTGTTGTCCGGGTTCTGGGCATCAGACGTTATCCTTCATTTGAGGATCTGATTCATTTCGAGGACTTCAAAAAGGTGGTGCCATCGGCCCGGAGTGGTGGAGAAGCTTTGGAGAAGATGCAATCCAAGAACCGAATTGATGAGAAGGATCTGGGGGTGGAAGCCATTGAATTTGTGATTCTGGAGGGGTGATGGAGTTTGTAATTACAGGTGTTCGCAGGGAGCTGACCCCTGATCTTAAACAGTTCATCAACGATAAAATCAGAGAAAAGATTGTCAGGCATACAGACAAGGTTACCCTGCTAGAAGTATGGGTGGACAAGGAGTCTGCGCACCATGAGCAGGGGCTGGAGCGGGTGAGGGTTACGGCCTGGGTCCCTGGAAATGCTAAGACCAGGGATGGGAAGAAGCGTCTTACAGTACAGGCGGTGGCCAACAATCTCCACGATGCGGTGAATATGGCATCGAAGACTATCATGAGGCGTATCCATGACTGGGCAGATGAGACCAAACCAACTCGAAAGGCCCGGTCATAGGCTCAGGTTGCAGTTGGGACTGAGGCTGGTGTGAGGTGGGGTGATGTGGGGATTGGTGCGAAGGCGTTGGGCAGGTTCAGCGCTGGGTGAATCGGGCTGGACCACGATAGCCTGGTGGAACAGTACAGATGCTCTCCAGGAGCAGGTCCACTTCTTCCGCCATAGTGTCATCACCCAGGTCCAGGCTGTTAATGTTGTCCGCATCGATACGTATGCGGCCTACGCCCCCCTCTCCTCCTTGAGCTGAACCAGTATCGTCTACCTGAGCGCGGCTACCTCCGAGGGCAGAGATGGTTCCGCTCATGTTTATGGTTTGCCCCACCAGCCAGATAGTACCCCCAGCACCGCTGCCACCGGTCCCGGTTAATTTATTGACTCCCTGCTGGCCCTGTTCACCGTCTGCGGTCAAGGTGCCTGCAATGGAAAATTGTTCGGCAATAATGAAGATGATGCCGCCACCATTGCCTCCTCTCCCTCCACGGCTGTCCACGGTGTCCGGGATGCTTGAGTCGAGCATGGTTCCGCCACCGTCCCCTCCGCCACCACCCATAAAGATGCGACCAAGCATATGATTGCCCGCCACCGGGCCACCACCGCCCCCGCCTCCGCCGTAACTGGCGCCACAGGAGCCGCCGCCAGTTCCACCCCTTCCTGTCTCACCGGCATTACTCACACTGGGGATGGTAGTATGGTCCGGGCATAGGCTGCTTCCTGGTTCTGAGCCGTTTCCGCCTGCGCCGCCCGGACAGGCGGCCGAGCCTCCTCCGCCCGCATGTTCGCCAGTCTTCCCAGCCAATCCTCCAGCGCCCCCGCTCTGCTCCAGGCAACTACCTCCACCCCCGCCACCCCCGCCGGAGCCATGGCCCCCGCCTCCTCCTGCCCCCGCCCGGCCCGCCTCGGCTCCACCAGAATGAATCCCTGAAGCGCCCCCTCCGCCCGCTCCTGTTCCTGCTGTTCCTGTAGTGAGGTGAATTCCTGCCATGGTGGCTTCACCGGCACCGCCACCCATGGAGCCTGGCTCCCCTGGTTCGCCACCTTTTTCAGCACCATCAGTCGACAGGTAGTAGCACTCACCCCCAGTACCGCCCAATTCTGTTGCTGCTTCTTCGCCCTGGGGGACAATAGTCTCTCTAACACCACCACCGCCGTAACCGAGGCCTGCCACAGAGATCTGTCCACCGGATTCCACTTCAACAGGACCACTCACTTTAATGATGATTGCCCCGCCACCGCTGGGGCTGGTAGCGCCGTTCTGCTTGTTTCCCCCTCTGCCTTTGCCTTTGTCGCCGCCGTTACTGCTGTCGCCATTGTCACTGGTTGCAAGTGCGGGTTGAGCGGGGTGCCATGGGTCTGTAGATAGAGTGCCACCATTTTTAACCACAAGCCCAGACAATTGGGGAACCCGCTGGACAATGGTGGTACTGCCTGCATCTGTGCCGGGGTATTCGGTGGACAGGGGATGGGTGAGCACAACTGTGAACCCGATTTGATCGGGCTGGTCCGCGATGATCTCCTGGATAATGGCAAACTGGTACTGTCCGGGGTTGTTGGTCTCCTGCGGGTTGGCATTTTGTACAGTGGTGGAGAGCCAATGGACGAACACCTGGTCGCCGGGAGCCAGCCCAGCGGGTGTGCCGGCCAGAAGGAGACGGTCTGTTGCTGCGGGAGCAGTAGCACTAAGGGTCCACCTTGGGGCCAGTGGGGTTGAGCGATCTACGTCTGGTCCTTGACGGGTTAGCATCTGGAGGGTGGGGATGGTGGTGGCCATGTTGAATGCGCCTTCTACAGTAAGGTGCCCATCCATACCCGTGCCGGCTTCTGCCTGGATACAATTAAAACCATCTCCCAGCCATCCATCCACGCAGTTGCAGCTGTATGAACCAGAGCTGTTAGAACACTCAGCCTGAACGTGGCAGCGGTTAAGGGACTGATCTGCACATTCATTCATGTCGGTGCAGGTGTTGAGCGAGACGTCCGGGTTCCAGTAGCCCGGCAGACATGCGATCTGGCAGCCCCCCTCTGTGCATACGGCCACCCCATTGTCAGCAGAAGGGCAGACATTGCCGCATCCACCACAATTGTTCTTGTCTGTGAGTGGGTCTGTGCAGAGATCAGCGCAAACCAGCTCTCCTTCCAGGCACTGGATGGAGCATTCCCCCTCAGTGCAGATGTATCCCTGAGAGCAACCTGCACCGCAATGTCCACAATGGGACCAGTCGCTGAGAAGGTTGACGCAGCTCCCACCGCAATCGGTAAGCCCAGTCTGGCAGGTGAGAAGGCACTCGCCCTCTGAGCAGACGGTGCCGGGTTCGCATTGAATGCCGCATTGGCCACAATTAGTCCAGTCCGACCCCAAGTTTACGCATGAGCCCTCACAGTTGGTAAGCAGACTGGGGCAGGTGAGACTGCACAACCCCAAAGAACAGACCTCGCCGTCTTCGCATTCATTACCGCAGGCTCCACAGTTTATAGGGTCTGTTTGAATGTTGATGCAGGTATCTCCGCACCGGGTGAAGTTGAGGGGGCATGAAATCTGACATTCCCCCCGGATACACACCTCGCCGGTTGCGCATTCGTTGCCGCACTGGCCACAATGGAAGGTGGAGCGTTGCAGGTCATAGCATCCGCCGTAGCACTCTGTCTGGTTTCCTGGACAGAGAATGGCACATTGGCCTGCAAGACAAACCTCACCAATGATGCATGACACGCCACACCCGCCACAGTGCTCCATATCTGTTTCAGGATCCACACACCGGTTGTCGCAGGGGATCAGGTTGTTTGAGCAGTCCAGGGCTGCGGCATCACTGAGGGCCCCGTCGTTATCATTCTGGTTGGAGCCTGTATCTGCCACTACGTCAATATCAGTGGTGTTGGCACTGGTCCCATCACACCCGGCCGGGAAGAGGGCGAGTATTGCCATGGTCATGACTGGAATAAACATGGCTGTTCGTTGTGGGGTCAGACGTCTGCGCTTGAGATGCCTGTTATAAAAAGAAAAAATCATCACTATTTCCGAAATAAAGTCATAGAGGTACATGGCTCTGGTGAGTCGGGAGCCCAGGTGGAATCCTGGTGCCTTCAGGTCGGCGCAGTGTTTTTGAACGGGAGGCTGTTCTGTGGTCGCCGGTTCAAATAGCGCAGTGTGCCGAGAACACCTGTACGTCATGATACCCTACTGTTTTCTCAGCTTCTGGTCAATGGGATGGATGGCTCATATTCTTCCCATCCAGCCCTGGCAACACTATCTAAGACTCCAGCCCCATCGTTAATGCTCTCAATTGCTTGCAGACGCTGCCGCTCTCTCTTGGGGAGGGTGTGGGTGTCCTCCAATTCATGGGCTTTTATTGCATGTAGGATATTGTGTGCTAATGTGGGGGCAGGTAGGGGATTGGTGGTCGGTTTCGTCGACTGAACAGGGGGGGGGGAGCGAGTGGGTGTGAGTGAGTGGTGTAAACAGCCTTCATCATATTGAGGTGGCTATCTGCAAAATTCAACTTTTCTGGTGGATGACTAACGGTCCTTCTCGCCGGGGTGAATATTGCAGCGCGCTGCCGCTGATTGGACAAGAGGTCAAATCAAAGTGCAACCACAAACATGTAGCAGATGTGATCAGATGCTTATGCCTGGTGAGGAGAAATACGTGGTCAGTATCAAGGTTTCATCCGATAGCGACTCGGATGATGATCATGGGACTGCTCAAGGTGGGGATAGCGAGTTAAGCTGGCTTTTCAGTGAGCAGTGCGAGGACGATTGCGCCGATGATGACCACGCCCCTGATGGGGGTAGGCTGGCATTCACTCTCTGCAAGAAGTGCAGAGAGGCTTTTCTTCGCAACCCCCTCAATCTGGATTCTCCCAAGGGCCTCCTGTCCATGCGCCTTCATTAAGTTACAAGGTCCAAGGTGCAAGGTTACCCAGCAGGTGTAGGGGCACGGCATGCCGTGCCCTCAAGTTGCAGTAGGAATAAGAGAACCACCTTGTTCCCTCACTAGTTGCTGAATCACCGCCAGTCAGCACACTTACCCCATACTCAGCACTTTGTTCCTTCGTGTCTTCGTGTGAGGTTACATTCCTGTTCACACCAATTCCGTCTGTATCCTATGCACCACCCTGAACTGCTAATAGATCACGGTTAACTTGCCTCTTTCAACTTTTACCTTGTAACTCATTACTTCTAAGTTCGTGCGGCCAGGTAGTCCAGGTAGATCTCTTCCACTTTTAATCCGGCCAGTTTCTGCCCAAGGTTGATCTCATTATCGGGAGAGGTGTCAACGCTTTGGTGTGGTTTAACTGTCTCAAGGAAAATCCGGTAATGGTTCTGGCGGGGCAGGTGGTGGATTATGCATAACCTCTGGGGGACCAGCCCGTTCAGGGTTACAGCACATAATGCTTCGGTCAGCAGTTCGGCTGGATAGACCATCAGCATCCGGCCACCAGGTTTGAGGGCGGTGGCTGCAGTCTCGCAGAACTGGTCAATGGTTCCGTTTAACTGGTGGGTACATGCGGCTGCAATTGAGCTGCTGGATGGCCTCCCTGTGCCTGGGCTGTAGTAAGGAGGGTTGGTGACCACCATGTCGAAACTCCCCTGTTCAATGGGCGCGTTTCGCACATCGGCAATGGTGACAGCGCACCTGTGCCCGAGACCGTGAATCTCCAGGTTTTCCCTGGCAAGAGCTGCCATCTCGGGTTGAAGCTCCAGTCCAAAACCCAAGCCGCCCCCGTGGTTGTCAAGGCCACAATGGGGGCTCTTGAACAGAAGCACAAGAAGGATGCCCGAGCCACTGCCCAGGTCCAGGATGCGGGAATCTGGTGCGAGCTGCCCTATGAATTGTGGAAGATAGAGCAGTTCTGGCGAGAACCTATAGCCCCTGCATGGCTGAAGTATGGAGCCCAGCCCTTCCCCCAGCTTTACTGCAACTCTTTTGTTCACTGGCTGTTGTCTCCATCTATGGTTTGATCTTGGCGGTGGGCTAGATATTCCCAGATGGCATCCGCCAGAGCGGATACGATTTTTTTCTGCATTGCCGGTGATGAGAGGGCTGGCCCATCTTCAAGGTGGTTGATAAACCCCAGCTCTACCACTACCGCAGGCATGGTTAAGCCTCGAAGAACCTGGAATCCGGCCTGTTTCATTCCCCGATCGGGCCATGGCAGCGCTTTGCCCAGGTTTTGCCGGATCACACTGGCCAGATCAGCACTTGCCCGGTGCGCTTCCTGTCCTGTCAGGTCTGCCACAATTTTTTCGGTGATATCGTAGGTGTGCTGGGGTGAGGAGGGGAGCAATGGAGTCAGATAGGCCTCGGGCGTGAGGATATAAACTTCAAACCCCCGGGGGCCGGGTGAAGGAGAGCTGTTGCAGTGGATACTTAGGAACAGATCTGCCTTTAGCCTGTTAGCCATCAGGATTCGGTCTGAGAGGCTCAAGGTGTAGTCGTCTTGTCTGGTCCGGAATACCCGGATGGGAAAAATTGGAGATAAGGCTGGGGATAGTTTGGTTGTCTCACCATCAGGGGTTTGTCTGAGAGCGTTATCATGGTGGTGGTCTGTGGAAAATTCAGCCTGTGCCGGTTGTGCCAGTTGTGCCAGTATCAGATGCTCCTCAAGCCTCTTTCCGATGTTGAGGGTGATCTCTTTCTCTATCAGTCCTCCAGAACCAGGGGCGCCCCAGACCAACCCACCATGCCCCGGGTCTATGACCACCATAAGTTCTTTGCGCTCTCCCTCGTCATTAATGACCTGTCCAATCTCGTTGTCGGGTTCGGCTGCTTCGGCGGGGGAGGAGGCAGCTTCTTCTGTATTGGTGCTCTGTGAGGCTGGTGGTCGCGGTTCCATATTGCTGCCGCAGCTGACATAGAGCAGGGCTGGGCCGAGCAGCAGCACGATCAAGCCTGCAATGAGCTCTTTGCCATCATATGATGGGCAGGAGACCCAGCCAGGCGGCATTTCTACTTTATTTTGTGGGGCAGAAAACTTCACGATTCCTGTTTGTCCTCACCGCTAGAGCCTCCAGGCGATCAGAGGGATAGATTAATCGGTTTCCCATGCTTGCAGGCTTCTCAATCATGGTTTGAGGACACAAATAACAGTTGTGGCCTTGGTTGTGAACCTAAAAACGTGCGGCAGCCGGACAGGGGGTCACAGGAAGGGAGGCGGTCCTTGCCCGAAGTTGTTCCTCATGAGAGCGAGGCTTTTGAGAAAACCTTAAGACGGTTCCGCAGAAAGGTGCAGACTGCCGGAATTATGGGTGAGTTGCGCAAACGGCGGGCTGCCCAGTCTGCGGGAGAGAAGAAGCGATCAAAGCATCAGGCAGCACTGGCAAGAGCCCGGAAGCGTGCTCGACGTAATGCAGCCAGGATGCAGCGGGATTATTGAGTGGGGGGGGAGGTAGTGGAGGACGACGGGAAGCGATGAGGGGGGGGGCGGCAAAGGTGTAGGGTGTGGGGTGCAGGGTGTGCCTTCGGGGATGGGTACCTACGGGTAGTTACCGGGTGGAGAATAGGTGGTGTAAGGCCAAGGATGGTGGTGGGGGTAATGGTAATGGGGGAGTCAGGGCAGGGTACGCTGGTCGTACCCTGCCCGTTTGTTTGTTGGCCAGCAGTAATCGAACTCGAATCAGATGCCTGACAATGTGGCACGCAACCCAGTTGGTTATGGCATGGGAGCGTTTGCAGTTTCCTGCTTCAGGTAAGCAGCCGGATCACGCTGGAGCTGGCGGACCACATGCTCGCCCAGTATAAACGACACGTTGTAGCCATCCACGCCCGCATAGTATTCGGCTGTTTCAGGCTGGTACATGCTGCCGATGGACAGGGTGTAGGTGCTGCCATCATCCATGGTGAGGATTACTTTTCCGCCTGCTGGTTTAGATCCTAACCCGCTTTGTGATTCTGAAACCCCTTCAAGCACCTCTGCAGCTTTCAGGTTGCTCAGAGTATTGATCAGCCCATTCAGGTGGGCCATGTTAAGCACCTTGCCCTTGAGAATGGCAGGCTCAGTTGCACTCCATCCCTTCTCGTCACGCTGGAAGGTGAGCCCAATCTTGCCTGCCTTATTGGTAACGGCAATAGAGGTTAGCTTATCCCTGGTGAAACTGAGCATGTTCTTACTGCGCAACTGGGAAGATCGTTTTTTAAGCCCTTCTAGTGCGTAGTCTTTAACTATGTATAGGGCATTGCCGCCTTCCAGGGTTACATACCAGTCATTCTCATACTGACCATCAAGAGCGTTGGGCCCAACCTTGGCACCGATGATCATGATGACCGGGTCTTTGCCAATTCGATTGATGGTCAGTCGGGTTGAATCAGGGGTGAATCCGGCATCTTCGAACTTGATGTTGTCGGCAAAATCCGTGGCCCTCAGGTTGAGCAGGGTGCCCAGCATGGTCCCAATGGCCGAGCTGTCCCCATCGGCGGTAACTGGTTCTGTCAATTGCCATGACTCGGCCTTACCCTCACCTGTCGTGGACCCAGTATCCGTCTCTGTGTCCGCCTCCACCGCCGTCCGGACAAGCACGATCTTCTCTGTGGGGTTGGAGATCTCCAGCCCGGTAACAGATTCTCTTTCTACTGCCAGAATCTTCTTCTCCCGCCAGTCATTAACTTCCTTGTCAATCTGCCATCGCAGGTTGGTTCGGGCCCTATACACATGCTGGTCCCCCGGCCGCATCACGAAGGTCCGGTTGCCCACGGCTTTGCCTACCAGTATGTCGAACAAGGGCTTGTCTTCGGCGGTCATTTTCAGGCTGACTCTCTCGCCATCATTGAGCCCATACCTGGCAAGCTCATCCTCACTGACCGGAATCTTCAGATCCATCCCGATTGGTTCGGTGAATAGCTTGAGCAGGTTCTCGACGTTGCTGTCATTGGCCTTAAATTGGATGGGGCTCTCCATCTTCCAGGAGGCTGCCGCATCTCCAGCAAGCTCGGGCTTTCCGTCACGGACCAGTCGAATAATGGTGCCGGACTTATTTATCTCAATCACATCCGCAACCCCACTTGCCCTGGCCAACTCAAAATCGAGCTTCTCTGCCTTGTCGGGGAGGAACTTTGGAATCAGTACCGCTGCCAACAGGATTAGAAAGATACTCAGTGCGATTACTGTATTCTTTTTCATTTCAGTTACCCTCCTGCTCCTGATTCTGATTCCGGTCCTTGGTCTGCTCCAGGTCTGACTCTCCTGACCCTGGGGAGCTCTCCATGCCGCTCTCATCTGGAGTGGCCATCAGCCGATTGGTGAAGGTGGGAACCTTGGTTCGATAAGCATCCCTGATTTTCTGGCGCTTGCTTCTCCTGACTGCATATCGGATCATACCGAAGAAGATGAATGCCAGTGGCAGCCCGATGATGTTCACATACTTGAGCTTGTCCTGGGTCTCGCCATCTACAGGTTCTAACTGCCTGGTGAGCTGTCTGGACCTGATGCTGATCAGATCCTCATCGGCGACCAGCCAGTCTACGAGATTCTTAAGGAATGTGATTGATTCCATCTGTAAACGGTTGGATTGAATCAGAAACTCTCCATTGGACATTACAAACAGTCTGTTGGGTGGACTCTTCTCAATCCGCTGCCGGCTCGCATCCTCTGGCCGCAGTGAAGGTACCTCGTTATCCATTGCAGTGCTTCCGGGGGCGGGGATGTTCCGGCCTTTAAAAGCACTTTCGAAGGAACCCGTAAGGGTGGCTGCAATAGTGAAGGGCCCGGCGGTTTCGCCATCCTGTTCCTTAAACAGCTCCTCAGGGGTTAAATCCTGAATGTTGCTGCGGGACCGACTGTTAGCGCCAGATTTAATCAACTCAGTGGTGGTAATCCCTGCCGCTTCTAACTGCTCAGTCTTAAGCATGAGGGGGCTGGAGAAGGGCAGAGCCAGGGCTCCCAGGTCCCGCACGATGATATGATCAGAGTCCAAATCTCGTGCAATGATGGCCACCGGGTTGTTAGCGATGGCCAGGCCTTCCTGGGTGGGAATAAGCATCTGGGTGCTGTCAACCCGGTCCAGGATTAAATCCCTCTTCAGGTCAACACCATACTTGGCCAGCAGGGACTCCATGCCGGAGACTACCGCATTCGCCCTGGGCAGCGGGAATCGCCTGTCCTGAGTGTTGGTGGAGATCATGAAAGCCACGGGCTTTCCTTGCATGATGAAATCATCGATCTCGAATTTAGCCCTCTCGCTCACCATCTTGGTGGGGTTGAGGACTACCAGTGCATCGATGTCATCGGGAATCATGGTCCCATCATCCACATTAATCGGGCGGATGTCATACAGATCACCCAGGAGTTCCCTGTGCTGGAATGCCTCTATCACCCCTTCCATGTCGACAAGTTCGCCGTGCCCACCTAAAAAGCCGATGGCTTTTTTCCTGTAGTCGCTGGTTACCTTCCTGATGGCGTTGGAGAACTCATACTCCATATTGTCCCACGGCTTGAGCTGGGGGATGACCTCCTGCCGGTCCTCGTAAACAAAAGCGATGCCAGAATAGACGTTCTTCATCTCGATAGCCGTCTTACCGGTGAACTGCATGGGAGTCGGATGGATGCCGAACCCTGAGGCTTCGTCGCTGATGTCGTCGTTGACGCCGGGGCTCTTAATCTGGATGTCCATATTGTTGCCGGCATATGCCCGGTAGTCGTCAAGCAGGTCTTTTACTCTCTGCTTGAGGGTGTGGTAGGGGGGCTGCAAATCTTCAGAGAAGTAGGCCTTAATCACCAGGGGCTTGTTCAGGTTCTGAACCATGCTCTTACTGGCTGCACTCAGGGAATACTGCTTATCTTCGGTCAGGTCGAGCCGCCCAAAGAAATTATTAGACATGATGTTAATCAGAATTAAAACACCGAGAACCGAACCCACATATATCAGAGTATTAGCGGCGGAACGGCTCTTCTTTCCGGCGAGTTTGTTCATGTTGTCTGCCATCGTGAATTCCTCCGCTCAAATTAAGCTGTTGCCCATTTTCTGCTCATCAGAGACTGGGTCGCTACGAAGAGACAGAATCCAATCACTGAAAGGAAATAAACCACATTTCTGGTGTCGATAACCCCGCGGCCCAGGGCGCTGAAGTGGTAGTCGAAGGAGAGGAACTCCAGCACCCCGGCTATCGAATGGGAGAAGTAGGGCAAAATCTTGTTCAGGATAATGGTGAAGAAGCAGATCAGGAACGCGACTATGAAAGCGGCGATCTGATTTTTTGTCCATGAAGAAACCATTATCCCAATGGCTGCAAATGCCCCGCTCAGTAGAAGCATGCCCAGATAGCCGCCCGCAATCATGCCCCAGTCCGGGTTACCCACTATGGCCACTGTGATTGGATAGGTGATGGTAAGACAGAGGGCAATGATGATCAGACCCATGGCTGCAAGGTATTTGCCCATGATGATCTGGTGATCTTTTATTGGCATGGTGCTGAGCAGTTCAATGGTGCCATTGCGTTTCTCTTCTGCGAGGAGGCGCATGGTAATGGCAGGTGCAAAAATCATGTAAAAGAATGGACCGGTTCCAAAGAACGCTCGCAGCGAGGCTTCCTGAGCACCCCGGGGGTCAAACAGGGCACTGAAAAAGAAGAAGCCGGATAAAAGTAGATATACAACTATTACTATGTAGGCAACCGGGGAATTGAAATATGCCGCCAATTCCCTTTTGAAAATCGCCCAAATGTTTTTCATGTGAAAGCTCCTTGTTCTTGTTCAGAAACAAAGCATTAACTAAATTGCCTGAACTCACCCAGACCCACCAAACCTGATCATGACAGGAGCAGCCGTCGTCCATGGCGGCAGACGGTCTACTGTGTTCCCATAGTCAGTTGTTGATGGTCAACCTGCGGAATACATCTTCCAGTACCATCTCTTCTCTGCGGAGCTCCATCAGAACCCACTTTCTGTCAACGGAGATATGGAAGAGGCTCTCCCTTATATCTGTGTCGGATGCTGTCTCCAGGGCGAATCCAACGACTCCGTCAGGCTCTCCAGGGGCGGGTTTTATCCCTTTAACCCCGGGGATTGTGGCGAGAATCTGTTCGAAATTATCGGTTTCGGTCCCCTTAGTTTTGAGCTTGATGTGCACCTTGCCAGTGTCGCCGCTGTGTCTGAGGTCGTCCAAAGCACCATCGGCAACTATGTGGCCCTCATTGATGATCACCGCCCTGGTGCAGGTGGCTTCCACTTCGGGCAGGATATGGGTGGAGAGGATCACCGTCTTTTCTTTGCCGATCTCCTTAATGAGATCCCTGATTTCTACAATCTGGTTTGGGTCCAGGCCGCTTGTGGGCTCGTCCAGCACCAGAATCTCTGGTTCGTGGATTAACGCCTGGGCCAGGCCGACCCGCTGGCGATAACCTTTCGAGAGCTCTCCGATAGGGCGCCCAACCACCATTCCCAGTCCACATATGTCGACAACATGGTTCATTCTAGCTTGACGGCTGCTCTTGGGGATCTGACGAACCTGAGCAATCCAGGAGAGGTATTCGGCTACGATCATGTCCTGGTATAAAGGAGCGTTTTCAGGCAAATATCCGATCAGCTTCTTCACCTGGAGAGGTTCTTCCTCCACATTGTGCCCAGCGATCTT
Source organism: uncultured Myxococcia bacterium (assembly GCA_964477705.1). Lineage (GTDB taxonomy): Bacteria > Myxococcota_A > JAVEVO01 > JAVEVO01 > CAYZFJ01 > CAYZFJ01. The sequence goes on from CAYZFJ010000003.1 coordinate 49,303, forward strand.
GACGCTTCCCCGGGTGGGGTTGATGTAGCAGGTGATGATCTTCATCATGGTGGTCTTGCCGGCGCCATTTGGCCCCAGGAACCCCAGGACCTCTCCCCGGTTCACATGGAACGACAGGGAGTTAAGCGCCCTCTGCTGACCGTAAAATTTAGTTACGCGGTCCACAGCTATCATCAGTATTCCCTTCCTTTCCGGCCTAATTCTCTTCTGGAGCCGGCTCCTGGATAAAAATTACTGAAATGGAATTAATGAATGCTCTCAATAACACCTTGAGGTTGATGGAGCTTGTACGTTTTAAGCCGATAAACACAAGCCCTTTTGCTGGTATTCCCAGATGAAGGTAGGAAAAGGTTAAAAAAAGACTCTTGAAACAGGCTTAGTTGTCTGTGCCGGACCTGGTGGTCATACTCTCCCGGTGACGCTTCAGACGCCGGCGTTCGGCGATCACCCTCCGCACTTTGAAGTCCAGCTCACTGAATGTGAATGGTTTGTCTATCCTGTCATCGGCACCGAACAGCTCTGCGGTCAATTCCGTGAGATTCTGACCGATGGCGGTTAAGATGATCACTCCCGTATCCACGAATTCCGGGTTGCTTTTTATCAGTTTACAGACTTCCCAGCCGTTCATTCTTGGCATCATTACATCCAAGATGATCAGGTCAGGCTTATGCTCCCTGGCTGTGTTAAGGGCAGTCAGGCCATCCCTGGCGGTCAGTATTCGACAGTGGTAATCTTGAAAGTGTTCTTCAAGCATTTCCAGGATTTCAGAGTCATCGTCGGCTATCAGAATAAGAGGCGGGCTGGCGTTGGCGTTCATTGAAGAAAGACCTCAACAAAATTGATGACTGACGGTTGGGCACAGGAGTGTTGGAGTACAACCGTTCTATTATGCATGAATATATGCAATCGCTTTATTTGCAAGCAATTGCGTATTTGCCCCATAATTGGTAACCCTGCAAGTAAAAGAATAGCCACTCTCTTAACTCCGCTGGTCCGTTGACCCTTGGCGGAGGCGAACTCTTTCGGGGTGCTTGTTGTAATGGCCTGAGGCTATATCGCAAGCAATATCTACAGAATTCACAGGACTGCAATAATTATGATTTCTTTTTGCGACTTTTTCGCTTTTATGCGCGTTCTTTCGGTCTTTGTTGGCCGTGGGGGGCGACTCGGTCCCCGATCTTATCCCCTCCCTCTTTTTATTCCCTCATTTGTCACCATCTGCTGTTGCCTGGCTTCTTGTGCAACTGCTCCAGAGAAGGCGGATCAACTACTGGAGAAAGGGGATCGGGCAGGGGCCAGGATGGCTTTACGGGAGATGGTTGATTCCTGCTTGGATGCGGGGG
>CAYZFJ010000003.1:50745-61526 GCA_964477705.1 uncultured Myxococcia bacterium
GGCAACGGGGGCAACGGGGGCAATGGCAAAGCTGGCTGTGATACTGAGCAGGTGCAAGCCGGACTTCGTCTTGCTGAGTTGTTGCAGGAGGATGGAGACTGGGTTCAAGGGGAGGCGGTGTTGCGCCACCTGCTGGCTGGAGGAGTGGATGCGCCTCGGGTCAAGTGGAAGCTGGGGAAGAGCTTGTATGGTCGGGGAGCTTATGTGCAGGCTGCCTGGCATCTGAATGGGGCGGTGAGGGCAGTGGTTGAGCAGGGCGGGGCTAGGGCTGGGGCAGAAGCGGGCGGTGAAGCGAGCGGTGAAGCAGGGGCTGGTGTTGGGGTAGATGCTGGGTTGGACGCTTTGTGGGAGGGTGGGGCTTTGCAGGGTGATGGGTTGGAAGAGTGGCGAGAAGAATTGGTGGCCGTGCTTCTGGATGGCGTGGGTAAGTTGTCAATCGATGAGCGATACGGAGAGGCAGCCACCCTTATCGGGTACCTGGAAGCTCTGCCTGGTGTGGAAATAGAGGAATACAGGGAAGTGATCGTGTTGGTCAGACTCGGCTATGCTCGGCAGTTGGCTGCTTCGGGCAGGCTGGATGAGGCTTTACTCCTGCTGAATCGCATCTCCGGGGATGGTTGGGAAAAAACACCGGGCCAGAGTGGGGAGGTTATTATTGAACAAGCACGCATCTATTTGTCGTTGGGAATGGATGACCAGGCCAAGATGGCCTTCAGCAGGTTTGCTTCTTCATTGGATAGCCCGGAGCAGCAGGCTGCTGCATGGTCCATGGCTGCACTGATGTATGTGGTGGTGGGGAGCGCCTCCTCGGGAGCGGAATTTCAGGAGGCAGCGTGTCGCACAGAGGAGAGGCAGGATGGGGATGCCGAAGATGGGAGCAACCTGGCTAATCCGGGGTGCTATTTGGCGTTGGCACGCATGTATGGCAAGGCTGCCCGAGGAAGCAGTGGAGAGGGGGATAAGGCTGGTGAGAGTTCTGTTGCTTTGGTAACTGCCCTTGAAAAGTATCGTAGAGCACTAGGTAACAGCGCCAAGGCTTATATGCAGGCCGGGAAGGAGGCTCTCTCGCTGGGGGTGAGGGAGTCTGCCATCGGCTTTTATGTGATGGCAGTGGAACAGGAGCCTGCGAATCAAGAGACGGTGAGAGCAGGGGTGAGGGGGTTGGCTGCTGCCGGAGACAGGGCAGGCGGGGCAGAGTTGTTAGAGACCTGGTTGGGGAAACATGCCGTGGGTGATGGTGGAAGAGGTGGAAGAGGTGGTGGTGCTGCTGCCCGTTCCAAAGGCACCACTAATGTGGATGAAGACCTGTTGAACAAGGAGCCGGCAAAGAAGCTGTTCTTTGCAGCCGAGGAGTTCCGTCTGCTTGGGGATCTCTCCCGGGCATCAGCGCTCTATTCTACTGCAGCCAGGTTGAATCCGGCACGATTGCTGGTCCATTTGCGCCTGGCCCGGGTACTTGGTGAGCAAGGTCGCTGGAGTGAGATGGATCATGCGTTTGCCAGGTATGTGTCCCTGTCATCCCATGATGGTGCTCAGGCTTATCAGAATGTGGCCAGGGAGCTCATTGCTCTTGGTGATAAGCTGCGGGCGGTCAGTTACCTGGAGAAGGCAGTCCAGATAGATCCGACATCTCTTCACCCCAGGATAGAGCTCGCAGGTCTTTATGGGGAGCTTGGCCAGTTGGATAATGAGGAGGCTGAGCTTGTCCAGATTGCCTTGCTATCTCCCAATCCCGGAACTGCCATGCTTCATCTGGCCAGAGCCTATCTAGAACGAGATGAGAATGGTCTGGCTCTGGGAGTGCTTGCCCGTTTGCGGGGAGAGAGGGAGCGGGTGGCTGGGGGGGCTGGTAGTGTTGGGGATGGCTCAAAAGTGCAGCCCGGGACGACGGTAAATCCGGTGGTTCAGGCTGTAGTGGATCACTGGAATAGAGCTGTGGAAGAGAGCTGGCGCCTGGAGTCTTTGATTTACCTTAACTGTATGGTGACTGTGGATGATCGTTGGTTGAAGGGAGGGAGTGGAGCTGGAGCAGGAGCAAAGATGAGCTCGCCTGTTGAAATGTGGCAGGTGGCTGTTACCAGGTATCTGGATACGGCCCGTACGGTTGAGGCCAGGGCAGTATTGCTCGACAGGTTGATTGAAGAGTGTGATCAAATAGTCACTGTGACAGGTGATACAATCGCTGGCCATGGTGCAGGTGAGGGCAAAGTACCTGCGCAACTGTCCATGTTGCCAACTGGTACAGAGGCCATGATTTGGCTGCTTGAGAAGCGGTTAGAGGGAGAGAGAGAGCAAGGGCAGCGGGTTACAGCCAGATACTGGTTTCTCAAAGGTAAGTATCTCGTAAGGGCTGATAATGCTGGCAGTGCTGCAACCTCAGCAGAGGTAGCCGAATCTTTCGGGCGTTATGTGGAGCAGGCCAATGATACCGGACAGGCAGCCAGGGAGGTCGCCCGGTTCTATCTGGATCATGTGGCAGGCTCTCAAGGTCAAACCCATGCCTTGAGGGTTCTGGATGCCACTTACAGGGAGAACCCCAACGATGGAAAGACTGCCATTGCCTTGGCTCGTGCACATTTACTTTTCGGTAAAGAGGGGGATGAGAGAGCCAAACTGATCCTAAGTGGTCTGTTAGGAAGCGGTGCTGAGAGTCGGAATGGAGAGGCTGTCAGTGAAGGTCTGGATGCTGAGGACCTCGCTGAGGTGATTGGTATCTGTCAGATGGGAGGCTTTGACCACCTGTTGCTTGTTGCAGCGGATCGGCTGGCCGAGAAGCGAGAGTTGAACAGAGAGGAGATGTTCGCCGCTGGTTTAGCTGCTCTGTTTCAGGGTTATGAAGAAGTTGCTCTAAGGTATTTTAGTAATCTGTCGGCCCACGGTGGGAGGGATGACGGGGGTGGGGAGGGGATGGGGAGGGGGATGGGGAGGGGGAGTGAGGTCAGAGATGACAATGCGGGTCATAGGGAGGCTGGGGCTGAAGCTGGAGTGGAAGCTGGAGAGTCAGATGACGGTTGGTGCGGGCGTCGTGCACAAGCTCTTGGTGAGCGGGTGATCCGGGCGTTCCGCTCCAGAGGGCAGGAACTCCCGAGTGCGGAGTTCTTTATTGAACTGGCAAGGTCCCCGGGATCTGGCAGGCCAGGTCTGCCAGGTATGGGAGATGGGGTTGCTGGCAGTGGTAGAGGGGAGAATAGCAAGACCGGACGAGCAGGGGTAATCAACCCGCTGGATATGGATGAATCTCCGGATAGCCAGGGAGGCGGGGTGGAGCAGGATGAGGTGATTCAGGCTCTTCAGTATCTACAGAGCTCACTGAGTAGAGACCAGATAACGGTGCGGGATGGTTTAGTTAATCTGGCCAGAATCTATGAGGAGAGGATTCGTAATGGCCATGGTGCCGGTGCTGATGGGAGAGGAGAGCAGCTCGATATAGCCATGGCCGTTCTCCTGGCGCTGGCGTATGAGCAGTTGGGTGCTGACCAGGAAGAAATGGTGATGTGGGGTGAGGTGCTGAGGCTCCAGCCATCCAATGTGGTGGCTCTGAGTAAGCTGGTGGAGGGCCACCACTATGATCTCCACAGGGGAGCTGAGGCTGGCGTGCCGGGGGCTTCAGAGAACGGCGAAGGCAGTAATGGGGCCGAGGCTGGGGTCGGCTATGGGAAAAGGGGTCTGGAGCCTGTGTATGCCCTGCTTATGGAGCATGGTAATCAGCCAGGGCAGTGGGCCTCACTTGCAAGACTCCTCGTGGGGGATGATGACGGTAATAAGGCGATACAGGCTGTTGATCAGGCCATACTTGCCGCTGACGGGGCGGACAGCATGGTGCTCCAGAAGCTCGGGTTCCTGTTGGATAGCAACCGCCATGGCGAGGCCATGGATGTGTTGCAGGATCTGTTTCATCCTGAAAACAGGAGACTTCAGGCGTTCCCGCCATTTCCTCAGACATGGCTCAAAGCGGCCGGTATGTTGCAGCAAGCCGGTCTGAATAATGAAGCAGGCACCCTGGTGATGGACGGTATCCGAATGTATCCGGCGGATACCAGGCTGGCCGGAGCGGGGATTGGCCTGCTCCTCAAGGAAGGCAATTACGGTCGTGCAGCCGAGGTTTTTCGTTCAGTAGCTGGGAAAAGCACCATCCGGGCTGACTCTCTGTTTCCCTGGAATGATTTGGTAGAGGCCGGACTTGGGCAGGAGGTGGCCAGCCATCTGGAGAAGCAGCTTGAAGACACAGACAAGTCTGGAAGCAATCGGTTCGCTGTTGTGGGGATTCTGGCCAGAGTTATAGAGCGAGGAGGTTATTCGTTTCAGACGCTGGGTAGGTTGTCGCAGTTGCTGTATGGGGTCGAAAGTCCGGGAGTTGATGTAGGCACAGCCCAGGAGCGTAGTCGTCCTTCTGGTCAACGAGCAGGGGGAGAGCGTATCGTACTGGCAGATTTGCTTATGGCTCGCTTGTATGGCCACTTTGGGGCATGGGACGAGGCATTATCTTTTGCACGAGGGGCGACCAATAGCGATGAAACAAGTCGAGCCGTTGCCACGCACAAAAACGGCAAGGGTGGCGGCCTGGCAGAATCCCGGGTACTGGAAGAAGCAGTTTATCTCCTGCGCAGGGGGGGAAGGGAAGATGTCATCGGCCTGCTCATGGCCTATTTGGGCACTGATGGGCAAGGACTAAGCACGGGCAAGCTCTTTGAGGTAGCAGACTTTCTGGTCAGGGAGGGTGAACAGGAATTGGCCCTCTCCATAATTCAGCGGTTAAGGGGTGTGGTGTTGGAGAGAGGCGTAGGCAGCCCAGGGCAGCGGGACCTTCATGGGCAGGTGAGTAGTCTGAAGGAGGTGGATAAAGTTGATGCTGATGATCTGCACCTGGTGGAATCATACATCAACCTGCAAGGAGGGAATTATGCTGAAGGTCTCTCCAATATGCTGGCATGGGCGCAGGTGGGGCAGGATGGGGAAAAAGGCACCCGGAGCGGCACATCAGAAGGCGCGGTGATGCTGCTGGCCAGGATGGGGCTGGTGTCAGAGGCTCTTCAGTTGTTTTTCGGGGATTCGTGGGGTGATGCGGATAATGTGGAGAGCGGGGGTGTTGATGTAACTGCTTCTTCGGTTCGGGATGGGGCCGGTGCTGGGGCAGGGGGAGAGGCAGGGGGAGAGGCAGGGGGAGCTATCCCGTTGGGCAACCTATTCTGGTTTGAACTGCCATCCCTGGATGAATATATGGGCGGTGAGAGGGAGGAGGTCCTCCTCCAGGTGGCAAGAGCTCTTCATGTTACCGGTAGACACGAAGATGCTGCCCGGGTGCTGATGCCATTAGTATCGGGCAGCGATCGTGATACAGCCACAGAGGCCCACCGGATTCTGGTGGTAGTTGCCCAGGGTACGGAGCGCCGTGATGAACTGGTGGAAGAGGCGACCCGTGCCTTTCTCGCAGGTGTGGGGGACGGGGGCAAGGACCTGGTGGTTGCTAATTACGAAGATGGGATGCTGCTTGATAAGGCCATCCAGATGCAGGAAGAGATCATTAAAGTAGACCCGGGTATTCCTGACAGCTATCTGGCCCTTCTGAGAATGAAGGTGCGCAATGGTTGCAGCGATTCTCAGTTAGATGGGGTGATAGACAGTCTGCTTGATACGTCTGCAGATTCTGTGGCTGCTCTTTTGTCGGCAACTAAGGTGCTCAAGGCGGGGGGCAAGTTTGATTACGCCCTCTCTCTGCAGAGAGAGGCAGTGCGTAAGAAACCGGGCAATGTCAGGCTGTTGATGGAGATGATTGACAGCGGGGTAATGGTGGGGGATCGGGAGAGCCTGAACTGGGGGCTTGCCCTTCTCGGTGTTGAGGTCAAGCCTGGTTTAGACGGGCAGGTTAGCCTGGCAGTCCTGGATAAGGATGCGAATATGTCCCTGCTGGTGCGGGCTGCCAGGAAGCTCCTGTCCAGGGGGGAGGCAGTCCTGGCCCATCAGCTCTTCCTGTCTGCTGCTCATGAGGCAACTTCAGTCCACGGCTTTGAACTGGATGCGGGCAGAGCAGCAATTCAGGCGGGGCAGCCGGAAAAGGCATCCCAGTGGTTCTCCCAGCACATCAATGCTGGTGAGCGAGGGGATTTTCAGCGGGCTCTGGATGTGGCAGAGGCATGGTTGCATGGTGGGCTGCCTGTTCATAAGCAGTCGGCGATTCATCCGGATGCTTTCAACGCCGGCAAGGCCATGGAGACTCTACATGCTATCGCAGATGGCTCTCTTTCACTGGGGCATCATGGTGAAGAGGCTGGTAGTGGCTCGTTACGAGAATACCACACATCCCACCCCCGCTTCATAGCCCTGCAGGTAGCTGCATGGGGAGTGGATAGACAGACGCTGCGCTCCCAAAGACTGGCCAGGTCCCTTCGGGATGGGGGTAAACTATATGATCCCGAGTTGTTGGTGATGGTGGCAGATGGTTTGCTGCTGGCTGGTGATGACCAAATGGCAGAGACCTTTCTTGATGAGTACATCAGACGTGTTTCCATTCCTGACCTGGATATGGCCTCTGGTGCGGAACAGGTGAGAGTAGTTACCACTATCTGGAGGAAACAGGTCATGGCCCTTGAGAGGTGCGCCAGACTGGCAGCCCTGCGGGAGGAGTACGCCCTCTCGGAGTGGTATGCGGAAAGATTGGGAAAACACCTCCCTGGCATTGTGGAGGACAGGGCCTTCCTGGCTGACCTTCGGGAGAAGCGAGAGGACTTCGCATGGGCGGCGCAGGCTTATGAAGAAGCTCTTGCCGTGTTTCCCCACTCGCCACTGCTCAAGAATAACCTGGCCTATGTGCTGGCCAATTGGGAGCAGCGGCTGGATCATGCCCTGATAATGGTGCGGGAATCGTTGCGGGCACAACCAGAGGGGGCACCTTTCTATCTGGATACGGAAGGTTGGATTCTCTTCAAAATGGGAGATCTGAAAGGAGCCCACAGGAGTCTGTCCCGGGCTGTTGCCCTGTTCGATGATCTGGATGCTGCATCTGCTGAATCATTCTACCACCTGGGGGTAGTACAGAAGGCGCTCGGCATGGTGGATGAGGCATTCAGAACTCTGAATGTGGCATGGCACCTGGACCCTCATGGAGAGATTGGGAAGCAAGCTCAAGAAGTGCTGGAGACTGTTATTGTGCGGTGATAGGTATACATGGTCACAGGACGGTCATGAGCCAATGGATCCACAGATTTAACATGCCTGAATTAAGCTGGCCGCTGAGCCAGTCTGCCTGCCAATACACTATGGGATAAGCACAAAATTGCGGTTATCAGATGAGTAAAGGGTGAACACCCAGTGCTTGTGCGATTTTCAGAATTCTCCTTGACTGGAGGCCCACCTGAACGCTAGCATCCGGCCTTGTACTGAATGCCGTTGAGTGTTTCATCCCAGTGCGGGCGCATGGGTGAGTTATGCTTTTCTGCATTGGCAGCCCAATGGGCTGTCACCTGTCCAAAGGCCCCATAATGGCCTGGATGCAGGTAGGTAGCGAGAGATTATTTTTTCTTAAACACCAATCACATTTGATGGTTAAATTGCATACCTGTGAGTTGATTTTTCATCATTCCTGGGAATGATGTTGGAGGTTATGTGTCCATGTCCCACCCTATGCATCAGAGCAATTTTGCCGGGAACAACCCTGCCAACAGCAACACCGATGGCAGGGATGGGGATAAGCTGGTGTCCGGGCGCTCAAATGGCAAGGGCTTGTCTGCAGGTGACAGCCATTTACCCGATTTCGGCCGCATAGAGCGGAGATATACGGAGGAGGGGAAGCATCCGGCCGACACGGTTGCCTGGGAGCTGAGAAGTGCATCAATCAAGGACTCAACAGGAAAGTCCATTTTTGGAAAAGAGCAGATTGAAACACCGGTTACCTGGTCCAAGACGGCAACGGATGTGGTGGCGTCCCGATATTTACAGGGCGATGAAAACGAGCAGGTAGATGGTGACAGTATCCGCAATATGATCGGTAGGGTCGCCAGGTCTATCGCTGACTGGGGTCTGGAGCAGGGCGTCTTTCTGGATAAGGCCGAAGCGGCCGCTTTCCATGATGAGCTTTATCTCATGTTGCTCCAGCAGAAGGTGGCATTTAACAGCCCTGTCTGGTTCAATGTGGGTGTTGTGCCCAACCCTCAGGTTTCCGCTTGTTTTATCAATTCGGTTCATGACAGCCTGGATGGCATTCTTAAGCTGGCTCATACCGAAGGAATGCTCTTCAAGTTTGGCTCAGGCGCTGGCAGCAACTTCTCCTCAATCCGTTCCAGCCAAGAGGCTCTCTCTGGTGGTGGAAAGGCTTCGGGGCCGATCCCGTTTCTGAAGGGACTAGACACCTTAGCCGGAGCCATCAAGAGTGGCGGTCGAACCAGAAGGGCTGCAAAAATGGCGATCCTGGACATATCCCACCCGGATGTGCGGGATTTCATCACCGTGAAGCAGTCTGAAGAGGTGAAGGCCCGGGCCTTAATTGAGGCAGGCTATGATCCTGGCTTCAATGTGCCGGGAGGAGCTTATGACAGCGTATCCTTCCAGAACACCAACCATTCGGTCAGGGCCTCCGATGACTTCATGGCAGCGGTTGAGACCGACGAAGAGTGGTGCCTGCGTAAGGTCTGTGATGGCACTACTGTGGAGACTGTGCGAGCCAGGGAGTTGTTCCGGCAGTTGGCTGTGGCAGCCCATGATTGCGGAGATCCGGGTATTCAGTTCCACACCACTATTAATCGCTGGCACACATGCAAGGCTGACGGCGAGATCAGGGCATCGAATCCCTGCTCCGAGTTCATGTTTCTTGACGACAGCGCATGCAATCTGGCCAGCCTGAATCTGCTAAAGTTCAGGGATGCGGCAGATGGCCGAATCAAGGTGGGCGATCTGGCCCATGCGGTTCAGGTTGTGTTGACCGCCCAGGAAATTCTTGTGGATGCAGCATCCTACCCCAATGAGGCTATTACCCAGAATAGCCGCACATACCGCCCTCTCGGGCTGGGATATGCCAATCTGGGGGCCTTGCTGATGGCAAATGGCCTGCCCTATGACTCTGATGCGGGGCGTAATCTGGCTGCCGCTGTTACTGCCCTGATTACTGGTGCTGCTTATGCCACCAGCGTGGAGTTGGCCAAGCGACGGGGGCCGTTCCATACCTACCAGAAAAACAGTGAGTCTGTGCTCGGGGTGCTCGATATGCACAGGGCGGCAGTCTCTGATCTGGCCAAGTCTTGTGTGGGAGAGCTCCAGGGTGATCTGCTTGATGCGACCGGCTATATGTGGGATGAGGTTATTGAGGGGGCCCGCCAGTATGGGGTGCGCAACTCACAGGTAACCCTGCTGGCGCCCACAGGGACCATCGCTTTTATGATGGACTGTGACACAACCGGTGTGGAGCCTGAGCTGGCCCTCATCAAGACCAAGCAACTGACCAATGGGGGTAACCTGCGGATTGTGAATGGCCGTGTGGAGGACGCACTGGGCACTCTAGGCTACTCCGATAAGGCCAGCAAGGCGATTGTTCAGCACCTGGAGAGCACTGGCAGCATTGAAGGTGCACCCGGTCTGGAGGATCGGCACCTGGCTGTGTTTGACTGTGCCTTCCGTACCCGAAAGGGCGGCCGCTATATTGAACCGATGGGCCATATCAAGATGTTGGCTGCTGTTCAGCCATTCTTGTCAGGGGCTGTCTCTAAGACGGTTAACCTGCCCTCGGAGGCCACTGTAGAGGGTGTGGAAGATGTATTTATCAATGCCTGGAAAATGGGCCTGAAGTCAGTGACCATTTATCGGGATGGGTGCAAGGCCACCCAGCCCCTCAATGTGGCAGGGGACAAGAAGAAAAAGAAGGATGGCGGCTCTGCCTGTTGTGGAAACGGGGCGGTTGCAGGGCCAGCTACCTCGCCTCAGCCATTGCGCAGACCTCTGCCTCCGGAGCGGGCTGCCATCACCCACCGGTTCATGATCCAGGGTCACAAGGGGTATCTGACCGTCGGGCTATACCCGGACGGAAAGCCCGGTGAGCTCTTTATTACCATGGCCAAGCAGGGGAGTACGGTGTCCGGCTTGACGGACGCATTTGCCACTGCGGTCAGTCTGGCTCTTCAGCACGGGGTGCCCCTGAAGGTGTTGGTGGATCGGTTCAGCCATACCAGATTTGAGCCGGCCGGCTTTACTGGAAATCCTGAGATTCCCATGGCCAAATCGGTTACCGATTATATCTTCCGCTGGCTCGCACTGCGGTTCCTGCCCGGTGATGATGCGGTGGCCCAGCGTGAGCTTCCTCTGAATGGTGTCTATGGTATTACCGCCCATGATGACAATGACTCTGCTGTGGGGGCTTCTGGTGCAGGTTCATCTGGTTACGGTGGGGGTAATCTGAGAGCTGCTGGTAGTAGTGCCAACGGGTGGAAGAAGGGTGAGATGGAGCAGGTGCCCTGGCTTCTCCAGGAAGATGCCCCTGTCTGTACGGATTGTGGGGCGATCATGGTGCGCAGCGGTGCTTGTTATCGTTGCCTCAACTGTGGGGCCTCGTCAGGGTGCGGCTGATTGCATGTGTGTTCGGTTAAGCTTTTATTTTATTGCATGCCACCCACCCAACACCTCTCCCTGTACGGGCACGGCATGCCGTGCCCTTTGTTAGCGGTGCACCCAACCCGCCAGCCACTGCTGCGCCCTATCACCTACTCCACGCCTCCCCCTTTTTGGTTTTCGTGCACGTTCCGTATGGTGGCGGATCGGGGTGGTATTGCTTCGGTCAACGGTCTCGCATGAACCCACCCCGG
>CAYZFJ010000004.1:0-12151 GCA_964477705.1 uncultured Myxococcia bacterium
CTCAAGCGACGTCTTCATGTGACAGGTATGCGGCCAATCAGTAACGTGGTAGATGCAACCAACTACGTGATGCTTGAATTTGGGAATCCTCTGCACGCTTTCGATCTGGACACCCTGAATAACAGGACCATCGTGGTGCGCAAGGCTAAAGCGGGAGAGCGTTTGAAAAGCCTGGACGGCATTGAGAGAGCACTCTCTACCGATGACCTGCTGATCGCAGACGATAAACAGCCCATCGGTCTGGCTGGGGTAATGGGAGGACTGGACACTGAGATCTCCCAGGGCACTGGCAACATTATGCTTGAAGCGGCGGGCTTCAACCCGGTTAACGTGAGGAGAACTGCACGACGGCACAATATCCATTCGGAATCATCCCACCGTTTTGAGCGGGGAGTTGACCCGGAGAGCACACCGTATGCATCCGCAAGGGCAACCCAGCTCATGGGCCTCACCAGCCCCTACCTGATCGCATCTGATGTGAATGACACCTATCCGGTCCCTCGCAAGAATTTTCCTGTCACAGTCCAGTTGGAACATATGAACAGACTGTTAGGCTTCCAGTTCTCCCTTGCCCAGACCAGAACCGTGCTCGAGGCCTTAGACATGACTGTGGTAGAGGAGAAGACCCCCACAGCGCCCACAGCGCCCACCACAACCACCACAACCACCACGGACACCACCACCGGGGCGGCCAACAAGCCAAGGCTAGTAGTCACTGCTCCCACCAGACGCTATGACATTGAGAGACCAGCCGACATCGCTGAGGAAGTGGCCAGGGTGTATGGATATGACGCAATCAGTCCTCGCCCCCTTGCCGAAGTCCTCTCTGCAGCCGATAAATTCCAGAGACAGGAAATCCCCGTTGATCTGCCACCAGTTGAATCAGACCCTATTGAGCCGATAGAACTAGACCTGTTTCGGCGTAAGGTTGGAACAGTCCTCAGGCAACATGGATACAGCGAAACGGTTGGTTACAGTTTTACCTCTCCAGAAGAGCTGACCCTGCTCTACCCTGACCCGACCCAGCCCGAGAGATCCTTCATCCCGCTGGCCAACCCCCTTAACGAGGAGTTGGCCGTACTGCGCCCTTCTCTGCTCCCTGGTATGCTTGCCGCAGCAGTGCGCAATTTCCGTCTGGGAGAATCCTCCGCAACAATATACGAGATGGGAACAGTCTACTTACCGGCTGCCCCTTCGGCGGGCCACCCCAAACTGCCCGCCCAACGAAACATCCTCGGTATACTTGGTGCCGGCAAGATTTCTTTTGGAGGGTGGCATACTGCCCCTAGGGACTTTGATTTCTATGATATGAAGGGCATCCTGGAGACCCTGTTCGATTCAATGATGCTTAAAGAAGTAGAGTTCGCCCGCCCTCAAACCGTGAACTCTACCTGGCATCCAGGGGCTACGGCCATCATCAGATTTAAGGGCCTTAAAGAGCCGGTGGGCATCGTGGGCGAGCTTCACCCCCATCAACGGAACAGGTTCGACCTGGTTCGCAGGGTGTATGCAGCGGAATTAGATTTTGATTTACTTTTCGCATCGGATAAGTTAGGCCTAAACTATAAAGAGATTCAACGTTTCCCTGCCATAGGCAGAGATGTAGCACTGCTGGTAGACAAGGACCTCTCTGCAGGCGACATTTTGAAAGCAGTGAAAAGCTTCGATTGTCCCTTCCTCGCTGGTGCCGATATTTTCGATGTGTTCGAGGGTAAGGGGATCCCGGCCGGACGGAAAAGCATCGCAATCTCCATACGATACCAGGCTGGAGACAGAACGCTGACCGATACCGAGGTCAACAGTTTTCATGGTGCACTGGTTGACTATCTTAATGCGGTGTTAAAGGCTGAGAGTAGATGATTGTATAACACTAACCATGCGAGGATTGGGGATGACTAAGTCTGATATCATTGATACCGTTCACAATGCGCTGGGGGGAATATCCAAAAGGCAGAGCGCTGAAATTGTCGAGCTGGTATTTGACACTATGAAAGAGACCCTGGAAAAGGGGGAGGTATTAAGGATCAGCGGGTTCGGCAACTTCGTCATCCGAGAAAAGAAGTCTCGGGTAGGCCGCAATCCTCAGACCGGCGATGAAATTCTCATTTCAGCACGGAGAGTTCTTACCTTCAAGCCCAGTCAGGCCCTTAAAACATTACTCAATGACAATATGGAAAATGATGGGTGACCAAACCTGGCAGGTTAGCCGTTACCTCGAGAGTTCTGTCACTGTGGGGGTGACAGATGTCGTGGGTTAGTTGGAGGCTTCTTCGGGAGCCAATGGTCTAATTCTTTCACTCCCAGACGGGCAGGCCCCTTCATTGCATATTAGCCCCCTTTCAGTTTTCAAGTCGGAATGTTGGTAACCCACTCCTTTTCATATTAAATGGGTGTGGATCTTTATGTAATGGATGGAACAGGTCTCCCCATGCCTATGAAACTGATGAAAGGTATTGAGATCAAGCAGGGGATTAAGTGCATTCTCCCTCATCGGTCAAGAAGTCAGACACATCTGCTGGAATAACCATGTCTAAAAAATCCAGAGAAAAATACTACTACAAAATTGGTGAGGCAGCAGCCGTCACAGGGCTACAGCCGCATGTTCTCCGCTATTGGGAGACGGTATTCCCACAGCTTATGCCTGAAAAAAGCTCCACAGGTCAGAGGCTCTATACCAGAAAAACCATAGACACAGTCCTCCTTATCAAGCATCTGCTCTATGACAAAAAGTACACCATAGAAGGTGCTGTTAAAGCCTTGAAGGTGAATAAGAAGCAGATGAGCACCTGGTCTGAAGCCAGAGTCGGTACCGACACCAGCGTTACGGCTGCTGTCACCTCCGAGGCCGAGGCCGAGGCCAAGGCTAAGGATGAGGATGAGGATGAAGCAAAAGCTGAGGCAACAGGGTCTTTGCCAGCGGCCTTCAGTAATCCAGAACAGCTTTCGGATGAAGAATCCAGCAACAAAGCCATGATTGACACGCTGGAGCAGACCATGAACCACCTGGAGATGCAGTTAGACCATCAGACTGCCCGCAATAAGCAACTGGAAGCCGAGTTAACCCAGGCTACCATGCTGCTGGCCAAAGCAAAATCGCTGCTTCTCTCCATTACCCGATAACCACCCCTGCACTCCCTGTTTAAGCCCGCCCCAGACTTGAAATTGATCCATATAATTTACTGCCAGTTCATCACAATGGGCAGTTGACTTCTCTCTTCCGCAGTAAACCTTAACCTTACAACTGCATTTGGAGAGGAGACTACAATGCTCGTAGGAACTAGAAAATTATTAATGTACTTGCCCTTAATCGCTCTAATGATGGTGTCTGTAGCCTTTGCCGGCTGTGGAGATGATGATGATGACCTTCCGCCTCCCCTGGATCAGGATGCTGAACTGGACGCAGAGCTGCCTGATGTGGAGATCCCGGATGTGGAATTGCCTGATGGAGAGGTCACCGATGTGGAGATTACCGACACAGAAGTGCCCGATGTTGAAATCACTGACGTGGAAGTACCGGATGTGGAGCCTGTTGATGATGGCGGATTGGATGTGGGAACAGA
This sequence comes from uncultured Myxococcia bacterium, assembly GCA_964477705.1. Classification (GTDB taxonomy): domain Bacteria; phylum Myxococcota_A; class JAVEVO01; order JAVEVO01; family CAYZFJ01; genus CAYZFJ01. The sequence goes on from CAYZFJ010000004.1 coordinate 3,561, forward strand.
ACCCACCGGCTTTGTCACCTTCAGCGACATAAATGGACCCAGCTCCACCACAGAATTCAATGTTTTCAATCTGGAAGCACCTGAAGGCGCTCTGTTTGGTTGGCTCACATCCAACACCAACGGGGCGGACCCGTTCTGTGTTGGTCCCATCACCCTCACCGATGGAGATGGCTCAGCAGAGAGAACCAAGCCTGAGACCGATGAAGACATCGATCTCATCTTCTTCTATAACAGGGCCAGGGTTACCGATGAGGCTTCGGATGCAACCTGCGAAGGTCTCAGCGCCCCATCAACCACAGTAATTCTTGAAGGTACCATCCCCTCTGAAGCCAAGGCCGAAATCACCAAGATCACTACCACCGCTTCTGATACTCCAGAAAATCGTGGTTATGGAAACGGAATGGTTCAGCAGTTGGCCGGAGTTCTCTACAACCCGGGTGAAGCCCTGGACCAGGCCATTACTGCCGCTGAAGCTGATGATTTTGATACGGCCCGTGAAATAGCCGAGGGTGTATACAATCTGCTGGTGGGAACCGCTGCAGAAGAAGATCTGAATGGCGACACCACCATAACAAACCTGGGCAATGGGTTTGGCATCATTCCACTACCTGCCGAGGAACAAATCGGATACCCCCAGGCCGCATCAGACGCTGCACAGGCTGCCCTTGACATAACCCCAACCACACAATTCATTCAAACCCATGGAGCCAGGCTGATTGCTGCAGCAACTGATACGATTTCGCTGGCAGAGCTGGCTCGTACAGCAGCCCAGGAAGCTGCGATTGCTGCGGATGGAGAGGTTGAAACGGGCGTCAATGCCATGCGTACTGCCATTGGCAACCTCCTTGATGGCACATCAACCCAAGACGGCGCCTATACTGTATTCGCCGAAGGTCAGAACATGGCCACCATTCCACTGGTAGAGCCTACTCCCTGACCTGACTTGTCCTGACCTGACCCGATCCATCCTACTCAGCCCCAACCTAAAACGATCTAGTCCCTTTGGACCTGACCACCCCCTATAGATTGAGCTTATCCTGCTTCACAGCTCATCAAATGACGCCGCACTTTTTGCATCCGCAATCAACCAGAAGCCCATCTAACCGCCATGAGCCAATTATTATGATATGGGGTGAATGCAATTTATCTTGACGCATTTAGAATCCAGTGCTAGGTTGTTCCCGTTTTTGACCGGAACCGATTACCGGTAGATATCGGGGCGTAGCGCAGCCTGGTAGCGCACTTGCATGGGGTGCAAGTGGTCGGAGGTTCAAATCCTCTCGCCCCGACCAGCAATACATAATATGGCGTAAAGTCTAATAGCTTCTTCAGCCATCCAGTGCCCTGAAGCCCCGGGCGGAGGCGAACCGAGGTTTTCATCCATTGCCTATTTCCTCAAAAAAACTCCATATCCTTGTATCCAATGACGACGGATACAGTGCGCCCGGTATTAATGTACTCAGAAAAGCCCTCTCCAGAATCGCCAGGGTCACTGTAGTAGCCCCTGACAGGGAACAGAGTGGGACCGGTCACTCCCTGAGTCTGCACCGACCTCTACGCATCACTAAACTCGATGAGGGTTATTATTGCGTAGATGGTACACCCACCGATTGCGTCTATGTAGCGCTCACTCACATTCTTAAGGATGATCCACCAGACCTGGTGGCATCTGGAATCAATGCTGGTCCCAACATGGGCAGCGATCTTACCTATTCAGGAACTGTTGCAGCGGCTATGGAAGCCTGCGTTTTTGGTGTTCCTGCCTTCGCCATATCCCTGGCCCATCCCCAATCAGACAAATTTGTCCCGGCTGGAGAATTTGCCTGTCGGGTAGCCCCCTTTCTAGCTACCAGAGTCATGCCCAAGGACACATTCCTTAATATCAATGTTCCTGTGGATGTGGACCCAGTACTGCTCCCATGGGAGACCACTTTTCTGGGCAACAAGGAGTACGAGAGGACATCTGAGATACGGCGTGATCCACGGGGTGTGGAATATCTCTGGATTGGTGGCCCATATCTTGGTGCGGACCATATCCCTGGCAGCGACTGCACTACAGTTGCATCAAACATTATCTCAGTCACGCCCGTTACCCTGGATTTGACTGCACGGGAATTGTTGGACACAGTTAAAGGGTTTCCATTCCACTTAGCACCTGGTTCTGGTCATCTATTGGAGCAGAAGTCTGAAGCTACGCCAGTTGCTGGTGCTGGTGCTGGTGTTGGTGTTGATACTAATAATGTGGGCACCGCACAATTAACCTGTGCCAAAGATGAAGACACCCAACCCTGAATTTTCACCACATGGCTAACCAGAGGGGTTGAATCTTATTTTCGATCCGAACATATTGGATGAAATGAAAACAAATTCGGAGAATAAATAATATAATATGAATAAGATGCCACTGGAACAGCCACCCGATACACAGACCACACCACCCCAATCCGAACCCCTTGGGGTAACTGAGCCCTCTGCCGCCTCTGCTGCAACCACCGCCACTACCACCACGTCTGTGTTCCCACTGCGATTTTACCGGTTGGTTATGGGGTTAGTGCGAAGGTTGTACGACTGGGTACTTCACTGGGCAGAGACACCGTATGGTGCCTTAGCTCTGTTTATTATCGCTTTCGCTGAGTCATCTTTCTTCCCCATACCTCCTGATGTGCTCCTCATTGCCTTGGCAATATCGAAACCTAAGCGAGCATTTTATTTTGCCACTATCTGCACGGCTGGATCAGTCCTGGGCGGCATGTTCGGCTATTTGATCGGCTGGGGGCTGTGGTCCAGTCTGGATGGCCTGTTCATACCCCACGTCTTCTCCCAGGCCAGCTTCGACATGGTAGCCAACCTGTATCAGGATAATGCCTTTGTGGCCATTCTCACCGCCGCTTTTACTCCAATTCCATACAAGGTGTTCACTATCACCGCTGGCGTCACCAAGATCTCATTCCTCACACTTATCCTTGCTTCCCTGCTGGGGCGCACCGGTCGCTTCTTTGCCGTTTCCACCCTGATCTTCGTTTTTGGCAAGCCCGTAAAGCGTTTCATAGACAAATACTTTGACCTTGTTACAATCGCCTTTATGATTCTGCTTATTGGGGGCTTTGTCCTAATCAAATATTTAGCGTGATAAATGTCAGGCATGCCTTGAAGATGGAATGAGCCAGGCTGACCTGACTGATTAAGCCAGGAATGTGGACCATTGCCAAGTAACCAAGAAGCGAGCCATCAATGACGTCCAATAAGACGGCACCGGACCAGCCTTTTATGCAGGATGGGGAACATCCGGGGAGAAGGTGTGCCTTGGTTGCTGCCGGTGGTCGGGTAAACGGCCCCATAAGGGCTTCTGTAGCGGTGATTGTGACCAGTGTGATCGCACTGGTCATGATCGCCGGGTGTGGTACATCATCCCGCTCCATCAGACGAACTCCCCCACCCCATCTGCCCCATGTACCAATGGAGGGCGTGTGGCATAAGGTTGAGTCAGGAGACTCCCTCTGGTGCCTGGCTGACCAGTATGATGTGCCCCTGCAGGACCTGGCCGAATTAAACAATCTGGCCAACCCTGACATGATCATGCTCGATTCTGAATTATTTATTCCAGGTGTCACCACTCGAATCACTAATTGTAGCCAGCGTCTGGCCAACAACGGCAGTGCCAGCTCATCTCCTGCATCTTCAACAGGGAATAGTACAGCCAAACCCCCATCTTCCAAGGTTTCACTCAAGCAACAGATGCCCAAATTGGAGAAGGGGCGATTCCAGTGGCCAGTCAATGGCGGGGTTCTTACCTCCCAGTTTGGTGCAAGATGGGGAAAACACCACGATGGGATCGATATTGGAGCGCCTTCTGGGCATTCGATCTTTGCAGCAGATTCAGGAGTAGTTATTTATAGTGACAATGGTTTGGCAGGATATGGTAACCTTATCCTGATCAAACATGATGAGCGCTTTGTGTCCGTTTATGCTCATAACAAGAAGAACTTGGTCAAGGAAGGCAACAAAGTACGAAAAGGACAGGTTATTGCACATGTGGGAAGTACCGGCCACTCAACCGGTCCTCACCTGCACTTTGAAATAAGGGATGGGGGAAAACCTAGAAATCCTCTCTTTTTCGTCGATCAAGTTCATTGAGTCACCACAATCAATTTAGTGAAATCATTGGGGCGAGGAGTAGTTTGATGGAATATTTACGTTCATTGATCCGGGACATCCCTGATTTCCCCAAGCCCGATATCATTTTTAAGGATATTACTCCTGTGCTGCAAGACCCGGAGGGATTACGGGCATGCATTGACACCATCGCTGCCCGCTATGCAAACCTTAATATCAGTGCGGTGGTAGGAATGGAGTCCAGGGGGTTTATCTTCGGAGCTCCCATTGCCTACAAGCTGGGATGCGGATTCATTCCGGTCCGAAAACCCGGCAAGCTGCCTTACAAGACGCTGAAGATTGATTACTGTCTGGAATATGGAACCGACTCCCTGGAGATACACGCAGATAGCATAACGCCCGGGGCTAATGTTCTGATCGTTGATGATCTGTTGGCTACCGGAGGCACCGCTGCTGCTACGGTTGAGCTGGTTGAGCAGACAGGAGGCAAGGTGGTGGGTTGCGCTTTTGTGGTGGAGCTGGACTTCCTTAAAGGGCGGGCACCACTGATAGCCAAGGGCTTGGACGTGTTCTCCCTGGTGAACTACTGACCAACCTGGGCAAATCGGGTCATTTTTTCCTTGCCTCAAATGGCCAAGTACACTAAATTGTCGACCACCTGACAGCCTGATTATAGGTAAGCAGGTTGGCAAGCCTCCGTAGCTCAGTCGGATAGAGCAGCAGATTCCTAATCTGAAGGTCGGGCGTTCGAATCGCCCCGGGGGTACCACAGCAAGCCCGCGTGAAACAAGGCTCTGACCATGGTCAGGGCCTTTGTTGATTTTGGGGGTCAAGATCTTCGTAAGCACTATGAACCCCGTGATAGCGTTGTTTCCACCACAGATGAACGGAGAGGATGATGAGTTTTCCCCTCCTGTATAACGGCAGTATGAGATATGTGCAGAATGCACTTATACCAAATCAATGAGGATAACCTTGACTACCAAAATCGGACCTTATTTGACAGCTTGAATTTCATCATCATCATCCAGGTATTATTGGTGCATTCCAATAATCGACAGGGGGGGAAGACCTGTGAGAAACGCATTCAGCTTCATCTTTAGTATCTGCCTGCTCATGGGCGCATTGTTGGCCTCCTGCGCCGATGTCCCTGAATTTGTGGCTTCCAATCCGTGTGATCCGGAATACACGGGTGATAAGGTGTGTCCGGCGGATGTGGTGGACACAGGGGGGAACACACAAAAAGCATGCCGTGCCCCTACATCGGCAAAGGCGATTTCACCTAGAACCTTGCACCTTCCCGCTCACCCCTATACACCCTACTCCTAATCAAAAACACAAAATCACAACCCCGCAATCAGGGCACCCGGCCCAAACCCAGCACACTCTTCCCTCGTGTCGTCGTGCCTTTGTGTGAGGTACCCTCCCCATTGCGGGCGAGCGCCGCTCGCCCCTACACCAGAAGTGAAAAGTCATCAGGGGGCAGCAGACACCGCACCGCGGTGCGGCGGGTTGGGTGCACCGCTAACGGAGGGCACGGCATGCCGTGCCTCTGCACATGCGGTTTGTTCGAGGGCATCTTCATTGTTCTGAAGATGCTGGGTAAGATGCCGGCTGGAAGCCGGCGTTCCTGCCGATGTGTTGGGAGCCGGAGATCCCGGCAGTGTGGTTCTTACCTCCGGAGTGATCAGGTGCCTACCAGCAAATCGTGGAGGAACCTCAATTATCGTCTTGTTGATCAATACCGCCACCGGGTTCAGATCGCTGGCGTATGCCTCCAGCCCCAGCCGCTGCGCCTCCAGTAACAAGGCCACCTCAATCAGCTTCTTTCGGACATCCTCTGCCAGCCCAGCCCTGCTGCCCCTCGCCATATGCTGGGAGCGCCGGCTTCCAGCCGGCAAATCCAAATATTTCCGTTCACTCGAGGGTTCAGGGAAGCAGTATAGATTGGGATCACCGCTAGCGAAGGGCACGGCATGCCGTGCCCCTACAGGCGTTGGGTGGGTGGTGTGGGGAATGTGCGGTGGGGGTGATCGGTCTACCTCTTGATTAAACGGTCCCCTGGGGCTTCGCTCAGGATTGGGGGCAGCAGGTCGCTCACTCCTCCCTATGAACTCAATTTAGTAGGCTGGGATTGCTGGATTGCAGGTTCTTGTCTGGGTTCGCTGGATTGGGCTGAGGTGAGCGGATCCATGCTGTTGTTCATTCCTTCATCCACTTGTATATGGCTTTTTCTGATCTCCCCTGACAAGAGGCTATAATCCATATCCTGCTGGCCATTATGGGATACAGCACCTTCGCCCCCCCCCTCCATGTGAGTAAGACCTGATGGCACCATTGGGACATCTCTTTTCACATAAAGAGCTGGGGAAGTCACAGGGGCCGGTGCGGGCAAGAAGGTTACATTGCCTGCCTGATCCTGGGTCTTCTCTCGTCTTCTTGCCCCCCAAATCTCTCGTATTGCCATAACCAACAGCTCAAAAGCAATCACTGCCCCACTGTCATTACCCGGAGCCACCCTGGGCAGCATCATGGGATCATCATCCTCCGAGGCGATCCCCGGCTCCATAGTAAATCCATAGGCAAAACCAGTCCCCCTGGCGTTATTGACCACTCTAAAATCGAAATCATCTCTGTGCCCATTGGGGTAAGCAATGAATTTGCTGTCCGCACCCAGATTATGCCTGAGGGCTTCCTGTGAAGCAGCCAGATCCCACGACAAATCATCATCAGGTAGCCTTGAGAGAATCAAGTGTCTTGAGGAGTGCGACCCCACGTGCATACCCAACTGGACCAACCTCCTCACCCCATCCCAGTTAAGAAGTCTCGTACCGTCGTGGTGGATAAGAGTTGATCCCCCGGTTCTCTGCCTCAGCTGCTCCAGTGAATGTGTGAATTCCCTATAGGAGAGCCCCTTCAACCATCGTTTCAAGGTGAAGGCAACCTCCAGTCTGCTGTGATGATCACTCAGGCAATAGCTTTTTTCAGTTCCGTCAGGCATTGCCATGGTAAATGGCCCATTGGGGGTGGCCAAAATCCTCTCTACCACCTCATCAGGCCACAGGAAGCGATCCGTGCCCAGTTCACCAGTAGTAACAAAAAAGACCCCGGTAAGATTAGCCTTCTTCAGGATTGGAGCAGCGTAATCCAGGTTATTCAGATACCCATCATCAAAGGTAAACAGGAGAGGGTAAACCCCATCATTACCTCCAATGGAGTCATTTCCCTTATGAGCGAGGGATGACATGCCTGCCTCAGGGGAGACAACTGTGAAGATGGACTTGATAGCTTCCACCTGCTCCTGAAACCGGGCAAGGCCTATCCCCCCATGCTTATTGGCCTCATTGTCTGGCAGAATCTTATGATAGGTGAGCACAAACAGCCTCTTCCGCTTATCCAGCTTCCGCACTGCCTTAAAGAGCACTCTAATAAGACCTGTATGGAAAACGAGACCAGAAAAAAAACTCTTGATAAGGGCTTTGAATCGAAGACCCCCGATTACAGATGATTTGGATGGTTTGTCGGTTATAATTCCCATGTTATTCAGATTCCCGTAATACGTGTTTTTATCTAAATGGACCGCATATAATTTTTTTACTTAAAATTTGGTTAATGAAGATGCACAGACCTATTTATTTATTTTACCCATCTCATCTTCGGCCATGCTGACCATTTAAGTGCTAGCATCTTCCCTCCCATTTTCTGGTGCATACTCTACCTCCATTGGCGTGATCAAACAGACAGTAGACAACCCTGATAACAAAAAATCACATTGACAGAAACCGCCTTGTCCACTAGCATGCCCTTGGTGGTGTAGGGTAAGGAGGGCTTCTGGTCAGCATCTGGGGCATTGGATAATCCGCCAATAGACTATTACGATCGACCTTCAACCTTTTGATTTGCGGAGAGCTGTATGAATAGGACTGAGCTCGTCATCTGTCTGGCAGAGAAGGCAAAAGTTCCAAGGAAAACAGCAGAGATGGTGGTAAGCGCCATGTTCGATGCAATGACAGACGCCCTGGCAAGCGGTGATCGGATTGAGATTAGGGGGTTTGGTTCTTTTACCAGCAAAGAGTACGGATCCTACATGGGGCGAAATCCCCGCACCGGCGAGACCGTATATGTGACCAACAAACGACAACCCTTGTTCAAGGCAGGCAAGGAGTTAAAAGAGAGGGTTGATCAACTGGGAGAACTATTCGAAGAACCTTCCGATTACGAAAAGCCTTGAGAGCAAGCATTACCTGCATCTCGTATATTATTCATACACGCGGATCCCCCGATTCTTCCCCACATTGAAAACAAATATAAAGCCAGAACGATACTGCAATGCTTTGATTATTTTTTTACTTACTTGCTCGATTGCCTGCTTGAATGGTTGATGAATGAGCTTGCTAATTTAATTAATGGTGAGACGATTATTGGATGGGCGCTATAAAGGTTTCCAGTTGTTCCCGGGTCTCTAATTCATGCGCAAA
>CAYZFJ010000004.1:12161-32727 GCA_964477705.1 uncultured Myxococcia bacterium
CTCTGGCAGCTTGGAGAGAATTGAATTTACCCATTCTAATCCGGAACCATTTGCCTCTACCAGGGATCTGTGATTCAACCATATAAGGGTTATAAAGTCGGCTTCTGAGGGATTCCATTAATTTTATGGCCTCTTCCCGTTCTTGAAAGGACCCCACCTGCACTGTGTACCTGCCATCATCATGCTCATCAGAAACCACACCGGGGCCACCAGTACCATTGTCTGGAATCGATGGGCCGCTCTTTGCAGCCATACCCTTATCCCCAGCCGCTAACAGAGGATCTGCTGATGTTGAACCGGTTCGAGAAGAGACCTCTGAAACAGCAGGAGCAACAGACTTGTTACTGTTAACCACCGCAGCCCCAGCCTGTTCTTCTATCACTCCATTATCAGCCCCCCCACCAGCTCCAAGCGGGGACCCATCAAGCTCAGCACTCTGCCCGTGGCTACCATCGAAAACAACATAGCTGTTGTCCGCACTACCCTGCCTCTCAGGATTCCTGCCCATAGCCAAGCCAGCAACAAAGGCAAGGGCCACCAGTCCGGCCACTCCCAAGCTCAGTGCGCCCAGATGCCTGATATCCAGCCTGATCTCCAGTTTAGCTCCACTCTGTAATGGATCCCGCAACCTGATCTCCTCCTCCGGTTCACCGGATTCAAATTCTCAGTTTTAGTCACGCACTTTGTCAACCAGTTGCCCGAGCCTCTCCATGTCTGTAATGAGCCCCAGTATTGCTCTGTTAATATGGTCCAGTTAACCTAAACGAGAACAGAAGTGTAATGACACAGATTCCCGGTCTAATGGAAAAACATATACCCTACCCCCAGGGTTAACTTTCGCTGAACCAATTTCCGTTTATAAACCAGCCAACCCCACTCCCCCTCTACCCCTCCCAGCCTGCCGATAACCTAATCCAACACAAAGAACTCAACCCTTCTGTTAAGGGCCCTTCCTTGAGCAGTGATATTAGGAGCAATCGGTTGTGACATACCATAGCCTAGCGCCTCAATCCTATTAGCAGCGATGCCCCGCTCCACCAGATAAGCTTTGACTGCTTCTGCCCGCTGGGTCGAAAGACTCTGATTGATCTCTTCGCCACCCACACTATCTGTATGACCAGACACCCTGAGACGCTTCACCTGGTGGCGAACCATAGCGTCCATGACCTGATCGAGAACGTTATAAGAATCAGTCCTGATTCTAGCTTGCCCAGTCTCAAAGTGGATTGGCTTACGGATAACAATCTCCTTGTCAACCAATTCAACAGAAGGAGTCTCAGCCTTGCCAAGTGCCAGATCCAATACGATCTTGTCACCTGCCTGCCCAACAAATTCCCGCTCAACGGCCAGATAACCGTCCGCAATCACCTGAACCCTGACAGTCCCAGGAAGCAAAGTGGTCTGGAACCGGCCTTGCGTATCAAGAACCTCTTCAGAGGGGCCGCCATCATATATGAACGTAACCTTGCCATTGGAGACCGCTTCATCATCAGGCCCATACACACGGCCCAGCACTTCCATAGGGCTGCTCTCAGGCTCCAGGGGGAACGCCAGTTCAACCACTCCACTCTTGGGGATATCCACTTGGAACCTGCCAACCTTATACTGACCGGGAAGCCCAATATCAAACCGCCTCGACCCAGGAGAAAGACTGTAGCTGACAAAAACTCCATCAGCAGAGGTGGCTTGGGGCGTAAACTGGGTATCATCCTGATATACAATAATAGCCCCTGCGATTCTCTCCATTGTGGCAGCATCCACCACAGTCCCTCTCAGTTTGGCTTGACTGTGCACAGCCGAAGCGGCCACAACTGGCACTGTGCTCTCCACTGTCCGGGTAATATTGCGCACAATCACCCTATCCTTGGCATCAGGCATATAAGAGAAACCAATTAAATAATTATAGGGAGGAATGGAAGCAATTCCCGAAGCCACCTTCTCAGTTAATCCCAGATCAACCGCAGCGGACAGGGAGACCCCTTGTACGGGAGTAATTTTTACACCAAAGGAGAGCCAGTGGGGGAACGAAGCATACCCGATCTGGGAGTCTCCCGGGCAAGGCAATTCAGGCACACACACATCAAGAGTGCTGGACCGAGTTTCGACAGGCACCTGAAGATGCCATTCGGCAAATGGGGCAAGCCACTCAATGGGAATCAGCTCCAGACCGGCCCCCATGGTCACCATATCGAACCGATTCACGCCCATGGAATACTGCTCGGCCAGAGAGAAGTTGCGATCTGCCAATTTGCTGCTGTTGTCAAACAGGAACCCTGCATTGGCATGGAGGCGCAGGGGAATGACGCCTTGGGTGGCTGGTTTGGGCGAGCCGGGCGATGAAACATCAGCTTCGCTATCACCCTCACCAAACCGAAGTCTTCTCAAATCTGCTGAAATAATGGCTGAAGGGGCATAGGAAATCGACTGAAAATTATAGCCACTTTCACCCACATTATTTGGTAAATCAGCACGGATACCTGCGCCCGCAGCCAACCATGAGTTGATTGGCAGTGCGGTATATGCACTGAATCTAAAATCACCGGCAGCAACCAGAAACTGTGGGTTGGTCAAGGAGTTATCCACCCCGTAGCTCCTGATCCCCATCCCCAACTCCAAGTACTGAAAAGGAGAATACACCATGGAGAGAGTACCAGCTATCCGGGTAACCGAGTCACCTTTGATGACCATATCATCTCTGGAGAGGTACTCGGTCCACAACCCGATGCCTAGTACCCTTGCTGGAGCGAGGAACGCACTCTTCAATCTGAGAGGTCCCACCCCTCCATTCAAGCTTGGCTGAAACTCCCAAGAGTTCATGGGCCGATGAAAAGATTGGCTAAGGGCAGCAGGCTCTTCAACAACCTCTTCATGAATACTTGGGGCTTGAGCGCTCACTCCAGATGGATTGGAGGTCGCTGATGGGGTTACGGGTGCATCAGCAGCGGCGGCGGCGGCGGTAGCGGTAGCGGTAGCGGCGGATAACGATGAAGGTGAGGTTGAGAAAGAAGAAAGATTCACAGGAGAATCAGCAGTTGTTCCTGCTCCCACGTTTGATTGCTCAACGCCTTCAGGGACTGCACTCTGGCCTGTGACAGCAGAGGCAGGGGAAGCCTCTTGATTCGATGCTGAAGTTGAATCGGAAGCAGCAGCAGAAGAAAAAGCCCTGTCGGATTCCAGGCGTGGGTCAACTCCCCATGATGAAGACTGCTGTTGCCCCCCCATGCCTGTTCCAGCCTCTGATGACACTACTGATGAATCGTTGCTCGAACCTGCAGCACCACCACCATCCTCCCCGAACCAATCATACCAATCGGGTTCTGCACCCAGCACCACCGCTGTAAGAGCCAGATGGCACAAGCCCAAAAGCAATAAAGGCAACACCACCTTACCCATCCCAAAGGACAATCTGTGAGCCAATGGACTGACACAGTAGCCCGTCTGTGAGTATATGCTGTTTGCTTGAGGATAATGCATGTGGGGAGCCATCCCGTTTTCCCTAAAAAGTTCTTCAGACAATACGAAAGATTACCTATCGTAAATTTCCTACAAAACTGCATCATCTTAACAGGAATTGTGGCCTTTTGAACAAATAAATCAGATCAACCCATTGAATGACAAATGGGAAGCGTTAGCAGGCATATATAAAAGCACTCAGGAACCATACCCACAGGAGCGGAACGCCACACCGGTAGGTGATGAGCAGGATGCGGAAGCGATCTGCTCTGGTGTGCCCGATGCCACCAGGGTTCCCCCGTTCTCAGCGGCACCAGGACCTAACTCAATCAGCCAATCCGAATGCCAAAGAGTCTGTAGGTCATGCTCAGCCAGAAGAACAGTGTTACCTGCGTCCACAAGCTTATCCAACACCATAAGCAACCTCTCCACATCTACAGGATGAAGACCAGCGGTGGGCTCATCTAAAACATATAGAACCGGAGCATCGCTCCTCTGCCCCTTCCCCAACTCCACAGCCAGCCTGAGTCGCTGCATCTCACCCGATGACAGCGTGTTAAGCGGCTGCCCCAGCCGTAGATAGCCCAGTCCAGCAGCAACTGGCCATTGCAGCATCCCTGCCAGATTCGGCACAGAGGCAAAGACACCAACGGCTTCGTCAAAAGTCAAATCCAGGACCTGACTGATATCAAGTCCTCGATAAAGAACCCTCAGGGTAGCTTCATTAAACCTCTTCCCATTGCAGGCGGCACAGGTGACAGCCATGTCGGGTAGGTACTGCATGGCAACTTTTACCCTGCCCTCTCCCTTGCAGACAGGGCAGCGCCCCCCCTTTACGTTGAAGCTGAACCGTTCAGGGCCGAATCCAAATGCCCTGGATTCGGGTAATTTGCTGTACAAGGTCCTGATGTGATTATAGGCACCGATAAAGGTGGCAGGGTTGGAGCGACCACTACGGGTTCCGGCTCGTCTCTCCACAGCCAGCACCCTGCCAAAGGGGAAACCACCCCTGCGATCGGTAGTGGCTACGGGCTCCTCAGCATGCCATTTCCATTGGAGCCATGGGGAAACATCAGATTGGGTGGCAGAATCGGGGGGGATGGGCGCCTTGTCCGTCTGCCTGAGATCCATATTCTTCACAGCGGGAACAACGGTTTCCATGATCAGAGCTGATTTTCCCGCTCCGCTCACCCCGCACACGCCCACCATACATCCGGCCGGAATCTCCACGTCCAGGTCTTTGAGGTTGTGAGTTCTCACCCCCCTGGCGACCAACCATCCACCTTGACCAGGCACCCGTCGCCGTATTGGCCCTTTGGGCTCATGGGGTATCTGGTCAGACTGTGTAGCATGGTGGCAGTGAGTCAGGTACCCGGCATAATCACCCTGGTAGGTGATCTGGCCACCAGCCTTCCCCGCACCAGGCCCAAACTCCACCACATGATCAGCAGCAGCAATCACCTGTGGATCATGCTCAACAACAATGACCGTATTGCCCCTGTCCCGCAGCCTCTTCAGAGCCTGGACCAAAAGCTCCACGTCCTGATAGTGCAAGCCAGAGGCTGGATCATCCAGCAAATAAGTAAGCCCAGCCAGCGGTCCCCCCAGATGGGCAGCCAACCGCAGACGCTGAAGCTCCCCAGTGGCAATGGTATTCACTCGGCGCTTGATGGTCAGATATGAGAGCCCCACCTGCTCTAGAAATCGTAATTTGAATCCAATCTCTGCAAGTAGTTCCCTGAGAACAGAGACTTCCACTGAATTTTGAACATATCCGCAAGAGAGAAGTGACTCATGAGATTCCAGGGAATCTATTTTGTCCTTAAGCAAAGAGCAGAGTTGACCTGCTGGCAGGGAGAGAAAATCAACAGAGGAGATTCCAAGCACTTTAACCGACCTGGCTGGCGCACTAAGTCCGGTGCCAAGACAGTCTGGACAAGGCAACTGGCCACTGCCCCAATGCAGAGGTATCTCAGGAGACTTCTCCCGGCCTGAGGGGTTCAACTGGCAGTTACCTGCAGCACCTGCATCACCTGCAGTCCCAGCAGCACCGGAATCTGCGGTGTCTGCGGTGCCATCACAGTCACCGGAATCAGCCATATTGTCTTCATTTATCTGCTGCAGCTCATCAAACGCCCATTCATCGGACTGGGCACCGCCCACTGCGGCTTCTTCAGCCAAGTTGAGCACAAACCCACTCCCCCTGCATTGGTCACATGCTCCCTCGGGTGTATTAGACGAGAACATGCCTGGAGATAGCTCGGGTAACCGCAGACCACAATGGGGACAGACGGGAAACTCTGCCAGCCGGATATCTTCCGGGTGTCCCTGCCTCACATGGGGAGCAGCGGGGGACCCTGCTGGCAGATGGAGAACCATCTGGCCTTTGCCAATGCGCAGAGCGCTCTCCACAGAGTCGTAGAGCCGCTCCTCCAATCCTGGCTTCATGACTAATCTGTCGATTACCAGCTCCACCCCGCGCCGCCCGTCTTGACTTCCGCTTACACAATCCAGCATCCCATCACCGCCGGGAGCAGCCTTGCCCGGGGATTGGCTTCCCAATAAAACGTCACAATCAACATCAGAACTGGAAGCCAGGTCCAGCCACCTGCCTGAAACCCTGGCCCTGGTGAATCCCCTGGCCAGAAAATCGCTTAACATTCCCCCAAGGACATCAGGGGTCTGATAATCAGCCGTGACAGGAGCCAGGATCATAAACTTAGTCCCAGCAGGCAGCTCCATCAGTGTAGCCACAATAGCTCCAGGCTCCACAGGTGCAACCGCAGTCCCGCACTGATGACAATGCTGACGTCCTGCCCTTGCATACATCAGCCGCATCAAGTCAGCAATCTCCGTCAAGGTACCTACCGTTGACCGGTTGCCGGGATTCCAGTTATCAGCCCTTACCCCTACCGTTGGAGTAAGCCCATAGATCTGCTTTACACTACGTCTGCCCCCAGCTCCACCAACAAACTGACGCAACCTGGGAGAGAGCGCCTCCACATAGCGGCGCTGCCCTTCTGAGCAGATCACATCCATGGCCATGGTGGTCTTGCCTGATCCACTCACCCCTGCAAATACGGTTAAGGTGTTCCTTGGCAACTCCAGGTTAACATCGGCTAGGTTGTGTTCACTGGCGCCGTGGATTACAATCCGGTCCGCATTGACATTGTCTACTCTGCTGCCACTGCCCTCGCTATTCGTTCTACAGTCCCCGCATCTTCTGTCTGCAGATGAATCTTGAGCTTGAGTCCCACCAGCGGGAGTGGGAGCAAGATGGTGGTGGGTACAATCATGCTTGCACAATGGATTAACCATGGTATTGCCATCTTCTGGGGCGGCTCTTCTTTCGGCCATATTTGCGGTATTATCTGAAGTAGAATGGTAACTGCACATTACCCATAGAATCTAGTCTCATTCCCAGATTATGCAATTAAAAGATGTCGTCTTTCGGGCGCCCGGGGCGGCCAAACCCATCCCATGAAATATGCTTGTTGCGTGGGGGAAAAGGCCGCCCGATGGTAAAGGGCCGAATCAGGATAACGCCCGCCACAAAGCCTCCCAGGTGGGCAAACCATGCAACCCCACCACCCTCAGCAGCGGTTATGCCACCTCCCACTCCCTGAACAAACTGGAGAAGGAACCAGATACCGAGAAACAATACTGCTGGAACCCTGATGACTTGCACAAAGAAGAGCAGCCAGACAAGGGTTCGGATCATGGCTCGGGGATAGAGAGCCAGGTAGGCTCCGAGCACGCCAGCGATGGCTCCTGAGGCTCCGATAATAGGCACATTGGAACCGGGAGAGGTAAGGACCTGCACCGTGAGTGCCGCCACACCACACAAGAGATAGAAGATCACAAACCTGATTTTGCCAATGCGATCTTCCACATTGTCCCCAAACAACCAGAGAAACCACATATTGCCCACCAAGTGCAAGAAGCCACCATGGAGGAACATGGATGAGAAAGCCGTTGCCCAGGTAGGCATAAACTGGGCTTCCATGGGGGGTTCAAATGTGCTGGAGAACCGTGCCGGTATGGCTCCCGCCCCCTGATAAAGCAGCATCAGCACCTCTGGCGATAGAGAAATCTGGAACAAAAAAATGACCGCGTTCAATAACACAATACCGATAGTGATCAGTGGAACTGAATAGGATGGGTTTTCATCTCTTAAAGGAATCATGGGCAGCCTTGTCCAGGAAAATAGTCGTGGGGTCCATGGCAGAGTGTGGTGATACTTAGTATCAATACTCCAACTCCAACTCCGACTCCAATATCCAGGCTTCTTTGTAGCTCAACTCTGCCCCATATGGTATCAATAATCGTTTTTCATGGCGTACGACGCTCCCATCAAAGAGAGCCCATCAGCCATGTCGCCTCATAAGGTGCGTGAAGGTGGTGCACCATCAATCACATCCATTCCTGGCACTGGCGACCTTCGATTGCCATCCCCATCTTGATCACGCCCACCTTGTCCCTTGCTCTTTCCATCTTCGCCCCCTTGACGTTTCTCCATCTCCTGCTGGATATCATCCATTGTGAACCCTGCTATCTGAAGGATTCTGGCAGCCACCCAGATTGTACATTCCTTACCGGAGGCGAGAGCCAGAGAGTCATCGGGCCTTGCATCTATCACCACATCAAGTCCGCCCTCACTGGACAGGTACAACCTGGCGTGAAGGGTTTTGCCATCCAGAGTACTAACCTCCACCTTTGTCACCTTGCCACCAAGACCGCCAACAATCCTGGCCATCAGATCATGGGTCATTGGGTTCGGCGGCTTCACACCCGAACCGCTGCTGCTGCCACTCAAACCTTTCTGGATTGCCTCTGCCTGCTCCTGGCCAACCCATAAGGCCATATAGGTGGGAGTCTCACTGATTGTCCCCAGAATGGCCATGTGGGTTGACTTCTCTGAGTTGGAGAGGATTCTTACCAGCTTCACCTGTACCATTTCTACAGGTTGGTTTGTCTGGGTGCGAGTCTGCTTTCCCTGCCCGGCCACCTGCAAGACTCCTGTGCCATTGTATTCGCCACTCGTTGCGAGAATGGCCTCGCACACCCCAGTCTTATAGTCTGAGGCAGCCCCAGCTCCTACTGCCCCTGCTGCTGACTCTGCCCATGCCCACTGGGCCAGGCAAACCAACATACATGCCACGCTCCCAGACAACCTGGCCGCATGTGTCGCTCGGGACCTTCTTTGATACGGTTTTCTCATTTTCCCGTCCTTGTACTATTCCACGCCAATATGGGGTTAAGAAATGACACACTGAACCCTGTTGAGACGGGATTTCGTTTCTGGGAGATTTGCTGGTACAATGCCCCTGTTTGATAAGACCTGCTGGGCTGTTATTACCTCCACACCTTACCTGAACACCGGAAGAGAACACCCACACAGGAAGAAAGATGAATCGCATGACAATCTTGCTTTTTGACATTGATGGAACCTTGATAGATAGCGGCGGGGCCGGGATTCGATCAATCGAAAAGACCTTCAGCACTCTATTCGGCATTAAAGGAGCTATGGAAGAGATCAGGCCAGATGGCATGATGGACCCCGCTATTATGGCCGAATGTTACCAGAGGCACTTTGGCCAGGAGCAGATGCCTCCCGAAGCCATGGAAGCAATCTCCAGGATGTATCTGGAGAACCTGCATAAAGAGCTTCAACAGACCAACTTCAGGATGCTTGCCGGTGTAGAGGAGACAATAGCCCACTTGAAGACCGTATCAGAGAAGAAGCTGCTCATTGGGCTGGGGACAGGTAACATCCGCCGGGGAGCACAGCTTAAGCTGGAGAGGGGAAGGCTCTGGGACCACTTCCCATTCGGTGGTTTTGGTGAGGATGGACCAGAACGAGCCACCATGTTGAAGATTGCAGCAAGCAAAGGTGCAGACCTGGCTGGTTGTGTGGTTGATCCCTCAGAGGTTTTCGTGGTGGGAGATACTCCGGCAGACTGTAACGCCGCTCATGCCGCTGATTTCAAGTGCATCGCTGTAGCCTCGGGCCGGTTCTCCAGGGAACAACTGACTGCTTGCAACCCGCATCCCTATCGGGTCTTAGACAGCCTCACTGACCTGGATTTATTCCTTGAGGCCTGCCAGCTCTCCTGAAAGCAGGAGAATTGTTTGGGCGGGTTGGGTGCACCGCTGGCGAAGGGCACGGCATGCCGTGCCCCTACAGGCGTTGGGAGGGGGTATTGGGTGGGAGGGAGGGAGGAGGTAGGGGGTTTGAGGGCTTGGTGGTATGGAATTGAAGCTTAACAGAACACACATACGGCATGCCGTGCCCCTGCAGGCGTTGGGAGGGAGGTATTGGGTGGGTGGTGTGGGGAATAAGTGGTGCGGTAATGGAAGATCAGGGATGGTTTGAGAAGTGGAAAGAAAGAAAGAAGTCATTTTGAGGGGATGGAATGTCGCTCTTTGAGCGCTCCAATCAGCTTCTGCTGAATTCCACCAAATCCCGAACCAGACATGATGAGGATTACATCGTTGGGCAACGCATTGCCAGCCACATAACTGACAATGTCGTCCACCTCTGGAATAAGTGATGCCTGACTCTGCCCGCCATTGTTAATATGGGCTACCAGCTCATCCACATTCAGCCGCTTCTCAACAGGGATCACATCCTGCTTAATAAATGGCCTTGCCACGACAACCTGGTCCGACATCATCAGGGCATCACCATATTGCTCCTGGAACACGTTTCGTCGTGAGCTGTTCGACTTGGCCTCAAAGAGTGACCACAACCTTCTACCCGGATACCGTTGACGCATGGCCCGAATAGTTTCACGCACCGCTGTGGGATGGTTTGCAAAATCATCGACCACCAGAATGTTATTTACCTCACCCATAACCTGCTGACGTTTTGCCACCCCATGAAAGGAGGACAACCCCTCTCTGATGCTCGCCCAATCCACACCGAGCGAACGACATACGGCGATAGCACCGAGGCCATTGCGCAGATTGTGCTCACCGGCCAGGGCCATCTGGAACCTGCCATCCACTTCCACACCATCAATCACCAGGGTAAACTCCGTCCCTCCATCCACACTCTCCAGCTCAACAGCCCTTACCATGGCATCCATGGAGAGGCCGTAGGTCTGAAGATCCGACTTGGTACCTGAGGCAATCCTCCTCACAGTGGGTTCGTCCCAACAGGCAGCCAAGGTACCGCTGGGGGGCAACAGACCTACGAACCTATGAAATGCTTCCTCATATGCGTTCATGTCAGGATAGATATCAGCGTGATCATATTCAATGCTGGTAAGCAGGGCCGTTTGAGGTCGATAATGGAGAAACTTAGGTCCCTTATCGAAATAGGCTGTGTCGTACTCATCCCCTTCAACCACAAAGTGTTTGCCCTGGCCAAGAAGAAACGGCCCCTCAAATTCGGGCACGATTCCACCGATGAAAGCTGAAGGGTCTTTTCCAGCTACACGCAGGATATGGGTAATGAGGGCTGAAGATGTGGTTTTGCCGTGTGTGCCAGTTACAACCACAGAGTGGCGGGAGGAGAGGAAGAGGGATGCCATGGCCTGTGGCATTGACATATATGGAATCCCCAGGTTCTGCACAGCAACACATTCTGGATTATCTTTACGGCAGAAGTTGCCAATCACCACCAAATCAGGTCCGTAGGCGAGATTATCAGCGCTATGCCCCTGAAATACCGGTATTCCCCACTCCATCAACTGGGTGCTCATGGGCGGATAAACATTAACATCGGAGCCCGCAACTTGGTATCCGGCAGCCTTGAGCAGTCCTGCAAAGGCACCCATCCCCGAACCGCAGATGGCAATCAGGTGAACTTTTCGTGTACTCATTTTCTGTTTTCAGCTCCGACATAGAAAAGGGACATATGATTTTCCTACCATGGTTATTTCTTATTTAATAATCAGGTAAGCGACGGTTTACCATTCGATATACAAAACCATCTCCCATAATGGGAAACCTGTTCATCAACAAGTAGTAGTACCTAATTGGGTTGGGTGTCAAAAGAACCATCGGAGTCGGCCCCCGATCCCTGTATGGCCCAGCAATGTATGACAGGCAGGGAAGCAGCAAGCACATGGTTCATGGATTCGCACACGCCAGCAGTTGAAGCAGGAGTTGAAGTTGCAATCGGAGTCGAAGCTGAAATTGGAGTTAGCCTTAGGCTTAGGCTTAGGCTTAGGCTTAGGGTTAGGGTTGTTCTGAAGTCAGGTCAATGGCAGCAGCAACTTCATCTGGGTCGTGGCTATCTCTGATCGAACTAATCTTACCATCCTGGCAATCGAAGGTAAGGAAGCCTCTCTTGACCAGGGTTCCACCAACCGGTTCCCACCAGATCAAACCTTGCCCCAGGGTGCCGGAAAACCCCAGGCCGAGTCTGCTCTTGCCTGAATGTTGCTCAATCCCCATCTTGAGAAGCCCCGCAACCTTATCCGCCCCTTGCACCCCATAACCAGCCAGCACTGCCTCATAAGCCACATCAGGCGAAAGAAGCTTGCCCAGCGTGTCCATATCACTGTGGTTCACAGCCATGGCAAATGATTTCAACAGGGAGTCATGGCAGTAATCTTCTGCAATTTCGGCATTCAGATCAGGGGCAGCATCCGCCACAAACCCATCAGGCTCGTATTCTCTCACCCTCAGCTCTGCTCCCGGGATGGCTCCAATAACCCTGCGGCAAGCCTCCACATCCACACCAGGTACAGGGTCTACCACAGATGCAACCACCCGCAACCCCTTTTCGCTGGCCAGCCTGATGAAATCCAGCATGGCCCCATATGCAGAGGTCCCATAAGAGGAAGGGCATAAGTTTGCGTATGTTGCCGGGTCACCCGCATTAAGGCTCACACTGATTACATCAATGGAGCCCACTAGGTCTCCCGTAACATCACGGTTATTGCGCAGGTTAGCCAGGCCATCGGTTATAAGACGTACTGGCGGGCTGGGAGCACGCATGAAGCTGAGCTGCTTGAACCAGCGGGCCACATCAAGAGCTTCTGCCAGTCTGGTAGTAGGCTCACCCAGCCCAGCGAAGACCAGTTCTCCGGGCAATTTGCGGCCACCGTCCAAGGCTTCGTTAATTGCACCTGTCACCTGTTCTACGGTTGGCTCCTGGTTCAGACTCAGGCGCAGATTCAACCCTCTGAATGTGAAATCTCCGCTTCGTTTGGGACAAAAGGTGCATGCCAGAGTGCACCTGTTGGTCAAGCTTACATAGAGGTTCCCCTTATACCAGTAACAGAAAACGGGTTTATGATTCACAGCGACTTAACTCCTTGATAGCCATAAGTGATGATGGGCAATCAATCCGAAGGAGGAGCTCGTGGCTCCCCTGATTCGAAATTCAGTCAGGAACATAAATACTATTGGAGAACTTTCCAACTTAAATCCGGTTAGCTGGGAGGAAAGAGACAGGATAGTGGCAGGAAGAGGTTATCATTCGTAGTCTGTACGCTTGCGCTTCTGATGATCCAGAACCGCCTTGCGCAGACGGAGGGAATTGGGGGTCACCTCCACCAACTCATCATCAGCGATGAACTCTAAAGCAGAATCAAGCACAATGGGTCTAGGTGCATTGAGCTTGACAGTCTCCTCCTTGGTAGACTGGCGGTGGTTCGTCAGGTGCTTGGCCTTGCAGCAGTTCACAACAAGGTCGTTGGGCCGAGTGTGCTCTCCTACGATCTGGCCTGCATAGATGAGATCACCAGGAGCCACAAAGAAACTGCCCCTGCTCTGGAGATTAAGGAGGGCATACATGGTAGCCGAGCCGTTTTCCAAGGCAATCAGTGATCCACTCCGTCTGCCGGGAATAGACCCCCTCCACTCTTCATAACCCTTGAAAACCCTCACCATGGTACCCTCTCCACGGGTATCGGTGAGAAACTCATTACGAAAACCGATAAGGCCACGTGCCGGAACCGTGGCAGCTATACGAAGATGCCCATGCTCAAGCTGCTCAACATCCTCTACTATCGCTCTCCTGGGCCCCAGCTTTTCAAGAACAGTACCATGAAATTCATTGGGAATCTCAATCATTACCTCTTCGATAGGCTCAAGAACGGTTCCATCTTCAGCCTCTTTAAGAATGGGTCGTGGCCTTGAGACCTGCATCTCAAAACTTTCACGCCGCATGGTCTCAATCAGAATGGCCAGTTGCAGTTCCCCTCTGCCAGACACTTGGAAAGTATCCATATCGTCGGTAGGCGTAACTCTGATCGCTACATTTCGCTCACATTCCTTGAAGAGCCTGTCCCTGAGCTGCCTGCTGGTCACGTATTTGCCGTCTCTGCCAGAGAACGGACCATCGTTTGAAGACATGAGCACCGAGATCGTTGGCTCCTCGATATTAATCAAGGGCAATGCTTCAGGTGTATCCTCAGGACAGATAGTCTCCCCAATATTCACATCCTCGATACCGGAAACAGCCACAATATCACCGGCGATGGCACTCTCCAGCTCAATCCGCTCTAACCCCTTAAACCCCATCAGCCTGGAGACTCTGAAGCTGCGCTGGGTCCCATCCCGTCTCAGGAGCACCGCCCGCATCCCTTTGTTGATAATCCCACGGTTAATCCGGCCAATGGCGATCCTGCCCACAAAATCGTTATGATCCAGGGTAGACACCTGCAACTGAAGTGCCCCTTCAACAGAACATGCTGGGGGTGGGACCTTATCGACTACCAGTTTAAGAAGAGCTGACAGATCACTGGCAGGAGAGTCTAAATCAAGCGTTGCCCAACCATCTCTGGCTGAAGCATACACCACGGGAAAATCCAGTTGCTCTTCGGTTGCACCCAGGCTGACAAACAGATCAAACACCTTATCTACAGCACGATCCGGATGGCAGTTTGGTCGATCCACTTTATTAATCACCACCACGGGGCAATGACCTTTTTCAAGGGATTTTCGTAGGACGAACCTGGTCTGGGGCATAGGCCCCTCATTGGCATCAACGAGGAGCAAGGTAGAGTCAACCATGCCGAGGACCCGCTCCACCTCTCCCCCGAAATCAGCGTGTCCCGGGGTATCAACGATATTGATTCTGATACCATTCCAGTCGATTGCAGTATTTTTGCTGAGAATAGTAATGCCCCGCTCTCTCTCAATGTCATTGTTATCCATAACTCTTTCCGCAACTACCTGATTACTGCGGAAAGTGCCGCTCTGTCTGAGCAGCCCATCAACCAGAGTGGTTTTTCCATGATCAACGTGGGCAATTATGGCAATATTACGAATACCCACATTAGTATTATTTTGCATACAGAAGATCCTAAGCTCCCCCTCAAAAACTATTTATTCACCGATTCGCTCACTAAATGAGCGGCACATGTCCATACACACTTCCCAAACCAATCAAACCGTGTGGAGTTGAGCAGACTATGGCATGACCAAGTCCAGCCCGGTAAGGGCTAACCAGGCTAGCCCGACCTCTACAACAGTCCATCACCAGCAGTTCACCACCACCACCACCCTGTCAGCTCATCACTCACCCGGCCAGGCACTCCGCAACATCAAGGCTCTGGCGGTTTCGGAAGCGCGTAATAGTGCGTCCAAATGTGGAAAAAGTCAATAAAAGTTTAATTCAGGTTCGCGTGTTCTGGAAACGGAAATGGGGAAAAATTATAACTTATCGTTTGGAATGCAAGCGGCTTTGATTGAAGAATTGCCAGCCAACTCGGCTGCCAGTTCATTGGCAATTCGTTCGAGCAGATTATTCATGGAACTGGCCACTTCAACAGGACCTTTTTTTTCTACTTTTTCTGATAAATCCCAACTCCTGCGCCAGACCGTTCCGTTTCCCTCTGATGTGCCTGCGTCTGCGCCTGCGCCTGCACCATCACTATACAATTCCATAGTCAGCGCAAGGTGCGCATATACCTCATCATCCTTATCAACCTCTTCCATGGCTTCGACTATGCCTGAGAGCAGCAGCCCCCCTCTATCTGCCTGACTGTATTCGGAATTAACCCGCTCAAACAAGCCTCGCCTTTTGATATCCCTTCTCAATTCATCAGCCACCAGCTTTCCTGGTTTGGTAACCCAATGCCAGTAACCATAATAACCTAATTGGAAAGGAGAAACCCGATATGCTAAACGGTCCGAATCATAGGCCGAGTGCGCTGAGAATTCAGCCACTGCTATAGAGCAGCCTGAAGGTGCCCCATAGCCGCCCAGGTGAGAATAGGCCGATTCGGTCTGCTTGTTGGCTGGAGAGGTAGCGTTTTTTCCATCTAACGCATGATAGGCACTGGTATCCAGTTGCAGCATCAGGTACTTGCGGGCAGGCGTCTTGCCCATGCAACCGGCAGACACAACCGCCAGCAGTCCTGATAGCAGGACTAATACTGTTTTTGCAAGAGTACCAAACTCTGACTTCCACCCGTTGCTAGCTTTAGATATAAACATTGACATCTACCTTGTCGTTGTCGTTATGGCTGTGGTTGTCTTGATTATAAATGTCGTACTGTTACCCAATCATGGAGCTCTGCGTTCATCAGACACGCTTGTGCCCAGCAAAAGAAGTGAAGGCCGCTCCTTAATCGATCTGGAGAAGGAGTTCAAGCTGTCCGAAGCCTCACGAAGGTTCTTCAGCACGGACCGAAGATCATTGCTCCTGCCCGCAACCATGTCTTCAACCTGAACCACTACCCTGCGAACGCCCTCCATGGTGGCACCCAAATCATTGATGGCCTGCTCCAGGCTGGCGTCGTTGATCCTCTTGTCAAGAGAGGTCAACACCTGGTCCACATTGTTAAGGGTTCCTACAATATTGGCATCGGTTACTACGGCCCGCAGTTCACTGACCGCAGCCCTGGTTTCACTGCCTGTGGCTGAAACTTCCTTTTCAGCAGTAAGCAATAGCTTGTCGAGCCTGGCCATGGATAATTTCAGCCCATCAGACAATTCTCCCAGATCAGCAAATAGCTCCTCCACATGCCCTGCTGCCAGCTTCTCTTCACCCAGGCGCAAAATATTATCAGCCCTTGCGATCACTGACTCCACCTTCTGCCTGTTCTCTTCACGGGTAAGCAACAGGAGATTGTTAATTAACAATTCTGCCTTCACGGCCACGTCCTGTGCTCTGCCAGTTAACTCTTGCATAGTAGATTCGCCTGTAGGAATCTCCGATCCAGGGCGAACAGGAGGCGAACTGGCAGGCGCCAGCGACAACTCCACATATTTCAGACCGGTAATCCCAGTGGTATTAATCACCGCCACCGTATCACGACGAACAGGTGTATCAGCTCGCAGGGCAAGCCTGAGCCTGATGAACTCAGGTGATTGATCGTCAAGGCTCAATCGGTCAACTCTTCCAACTCTGACCCCATTCAGCTTAACAGGGGACCCTGTTTCCAGACCATTCACAGATTCACGGGTTCTGATCACGTAGTAATCCATGGGATTCAGCAGGCTCATACCTGCGAGGACTATCAGGGCCACAACCAGCAGCCCACCTGTAATCAGCAGGAAAACACCCAACCTGAGCTTTTGTGCCCTTGTAATCATCTGCCTCCAATCCTCCGGGTTCTCTGTCAAATCACAAGTTTCAAGTCACAAGTTACAAGTTGTCAGGAAATCTTACCAATACCCTCAAACTAAATGGCGGTGTATAAGACCGCTGCCAATAAGGGCAAGGCATGTCGTATCCCTACGACGGCAGGTTATTGGTTGGAGGGTTCATAGGGTGCAATCCCCTTCCCTCTTGCAACTTGTCGCTTGTACCTTTCACACCCTGGCTTCCCGATTAAAAAATGCCCTTACAGTATTCAAGGGTGAAGAAGCCAACTGGTCATAGGTGCCTTCTGCAAGAATGCCACCGTCCCCCAACATGATTATCCGGTCCGCCAGAATCTTGGCCGAAGCTAAATCGTGGGTAACCACTATCATAGTCATTCCCAGTCCATCGCGGAGGCTCAGCAGCAGCTTATCAAGTCCTGCAGCCACCACCGGATCTAATCCCGAAGATGGCTCATCACATACCAGAACTTCAGGGTCCAGTGCGATAGCACGGGCAAGGGAGGCTCGCTTTCTCATTCCACCCGACAACTCGGATGGGAAGAGGCTGCCCTTACCACCAAGACCAACCATGTCCAGTTTAACTCTGGCGACCCTGCTGATAACCCTGTCGGGCAGACTGGTATGCTCCCGCAGTGGTAGAGCCACATTATCCGCCACAGTCATGGAGCCCAGCAGTGCACCACCCTGGAACAACATCCCCACCCTGCTCCTGTGTTTGCGCAGCTCCTCTCCGGCAAGTTCACCTGAAAAGAGATCCCTGCCAAACACGTCAACCCTTCCAGACAAGGGCGGGAGAAGACCTACCACAGCTTTGATCAGAGTACTCTTGCCACAACCACTCTCACCTACTATGGCTACAATCTCTCCCCGTCCCACCTCCAGACTGATGGACCGCAGAATCGGCTTGACCTCGCTGCCCCAATCGCCGTATCCCATGTCCACATTGTATAGTCCAACCAGGGTTTCCATGTATTCCCTTAGAGATTAGCACCAAAGCCATAGGCCCAGCGAACTTACCGCCAGCGACACGACACCGTCAACATCCGCAACGCCACCAGCATCAGCCCAGCCCCTCTGAAGTTTCCAACCTGCCATGTACATGCCTCGAAAGCTACCCGCACCCTAGCCAAACCTAACCCACAACCAAACATGACCCACCCCAAACCGGCCAACACTACATCAGAGTGTTTAATGTAGTAATCAACGAATCAGCAACAATGATTGCGAACAAGGATGACACCACCGCAGAAGTGGTAGCCCGCCCTACAGCATCAGCCCCTCCCTTCAAAAAATAACCCTTGCTGCACCCGATGCTCCCAATCAACAAAGAGAACACCAATGACTTGGCAAGCCCGTTTAGCAGGTCCCCTGCAGAAATCGCAGACAAGGTCTGGGCCCAATATGATTCTGCAGACAGGTCCAGGTAGAACACACCAATCAGAAATCCCCCGATAATACCCAGGAGATTGGACAACATGGTAAGGAGCGGCCCCACCACAGCAATTGCCCACAACCTGGGCACCACCAGAAACCGGATAGGCTCAATCCCCATGGTCACCAAGGCATCCATCTCTTCCTGTACTTTCATGGTTCCAATCTCAGCGGCCATGGCGCTGCCGCTTCTTCCAGCCACAATAATGGCAGTGAGCAGGGGGCCCAATTCTCGCACGATGGATAGCCCAACCAGGTTAGCTAAAAATATATTGGCCCCGAACTGCCTGAGCTGATAGGCCCCCTGAAAAGCCATGATCAGCCCAACAAGAAATGAGAGGAGGCCCAGAATCGGTACCGCATCAGCGCCGATACGAAGCATCTGGGATGAAACTGATCCTTTAGGAGGAAAACGTCGAGCAAAGGGCTCAACCAAGGCAGCATACATGGTATCAGATATGAAATAAAGGGTGCGAAGGAATGATTGGCCAAACCGATAGCCGGCTTCGCCAACAGCCAGGATGGTGTTAGCGGATGCGGGTGTGGATGCGGGTGCAGTTACATCCGCTGGTTCTACTACAGCAACTAAGGACTGGGCTCCCAAGCTGCCCCCTCCTGCCCCACCTGAAGAGCTGCCTTCGCTAACCTCACCACCACCAGTCCTCCCCATCTGCCCCAGCACCTGACCAACCCGAGGCGAGATCATCTCCAGGGCAAAGCCGAGACCGGCCTCATTGGCACTCTCCTCAAGCTCTGCAAGAACGGCCGCACCTGCAGAACCCAGGTAGGTGACCTTCTCCATACTCAAGTGGAGGGACTTACCCTTTTTAAGCAATCTGGCGCACTTTCGATGTAAAGCAGCGGCAGCAGCAGAATCAAGGACCGGGTCCAACACTATCCTGCATACGGACGCACTTGTACCCGAACCGAATTTTGCGCCTGACTGCTTCCTCTTCTGAGATGCTCCCAGTGACATTTACAATCCCTGTTTAAACCCAGATCATCATTCCCGAACCGCCCATATTCAAGTACACTCTGACATGTAATCCCAACAGAACACAATCAGCCTGAATTCCATAATTCCCTTTTTATCACCCCAGCCCTTGACATAACCGTTGGAATTAACCTAGATACCCCTTTATAAGCTGTTCTCAGTCAACAAGCTTGGGGTTGTGCATCACGACGCACTGGTAGTCAAGAGGGCAGCACCCCACAACCCACATTTGGCAATGGAACGGGAGCAGAACATGGATTCATGAACCTGCCCCCCGAAAGTTTTATTATGGGCACACCAAGCGCAGGCCCAATCTCAACAACCCAAGGAGTTCATAATGTCGGAAATCATCTCTATCGGAGCTCGGGAGCTACTTGATTCTAGGGGAAATCCCACTGTTGAAGTCGAAGTTTATCTGGACAACGGCATTTTTGGAAGAGCAGCCGTTCCTTCTGGCGCTTCAACCGGTGAACACGAGGCAGTGGAACTGCGGGACGGTGATCCAGAGCGCTTTGGCGGAAAAGGTGTGTTGAAGGCTGTTAACAACGTCAACGAAGAGATCGGCGTTGACCTGATTGGATACGAAGTTACCGATCAGGCAGCCATTGACGCTCGCCTCATTGAGCTGGACGGCACTCCCAACAAGGGCCGTCTCGGTGCCAATGCCATCCTGGGTGCTTCCCTGGCCGCAGCCCATGCTGCAGCCGACACCTATGGTCTTCCCCTTTATCGTTACATTGGCGGGACCAACGCCAAGGTTCTCCCCGTTCCCCTGATGAACATCCTCAACGGTGGGCAACATGCGGACAACCCTATTGACATCCAGGAGTTCATGATCGCTCCGGTTGGTGCATCATCCTTCGCTGAAGCACTGCGCATGGGTGTGGAGGTGTTTCACCAGCTCAAGAAGGTGCTCAAGTCCCGTGGTCTGGGTACCGGTGTTGGTGACGAGGGCGGCTTTGCTCCCATGCTGGAATCGGCTGATGACGCATGTTCAGCTATCGTAGACGCCATCTCCAAGGCTGGGTATAAGCCGGGTGAGCAGGTGGTTATCGCCCTGGATGTGGCTGCCAGCTCTTTCTATGACAAGGAATCCGCCACTTACAAAATGACCGGCGAGAAAAAGGAGCTGGACTCGGCTGGTTTGGTGAATTATCTGTCAGACTTGGTTGA
>CAYZFJ010000004.1:32737-50129 GCA_964477705.1 uncultured Myxococcia bacterium
GTTGACAAGTTCCCCATCGCCTCCATCGAGGACGGCATGGCTGAGGACGACTGGGATGGATGGAAGCTGCTCACCGACAAGCTTGGCAAGACTATTCAGATTGTTGGAGATGACTTGTTCGTGACTAACCCTGAGCGGATTGCCATGGGCATCAAGGCAGGGGTCAGCAACAGCGTCCTCATCAAGGTTAATCAGATCGGAACCCTGACCGAAACCCTCGATGCGATTGAGATGGCCCACAGGGCTGGCTGGACCACTGTTATCAGCCACCGGAGTGGTGAGACTGAGGACTGTACAATCGCTGACCTGGCTGTGGCAGTGAACAGTGGTCAGATTAAGACCGGCGCTCCTTGCAGGTCTGAACGTACTGCCAAGTATAATCAGCTTCTCCGGATCGAAGAGGAGCTTGAGTCTGTGGCAAAGTATGCGGGCAAAAAGAATATCCGTCGAGGCCTGTGAGGCTGTGTTGATTTGATGTTCTAATACAGTGTCACTGTAACGAATTCTTCTTAAAACAACTCTCAAATCCCCGGCTACTTTAATCCCATTCTAATGCAATCTGCTCTCCAGTATATGGGTCGCCAACCTGCCACACCTTCAATTTGTTGCATACTGCAAGGCTAAAATGCTATTGAAGCGGCCAATTTACGAAAAATACGAGTGAGATAAAACTGCCAAAAAGTGGCTAAACCTTTTATTTCATTTTAGTGTTGACAGATTGAAATGTTTTGTACATACTGTAAAACTATAATTTCACGGTACAGCCAAATTGGCTTTTTGATGAATAGCTGTCAGGGCTTGCCCTTTTTTCATGGGAGGTACGAACAAAATGAGGTTCAGTTCAAATGCCTCTCTTGAAAAGGTTGTGGCTCTCTTTGACACAAAGATGTCCTCTTCCCACCCCCGGTCAGTCAGGTTACTGAAGGCGCGCGCAGTCAGCAATGATTACCGCCTTAAATCCTCACTTACCTACCTTTTAAATTCTGCTGATTTTCTTTCTATACGGTAGTGATACCGGCATATCTTTATTGAAGTGACCGGGGTGTGGGTAAGCGGCATATTTTTGTAATATGCACCCGTTATAAGTTGAAAATTGTAAGTTACCAGTAGGCAGTTCTGGGTTCATAAGGTGCCGATGGGTTGCAGTTGCCATTTACTGATTTGCAGCATCGGTTTTATTCCAGGATTGATTGACGACACGGAGCTCTGGAGGGCGAGCGCTGCTCGCCCCAACGACGGAAAGTGGCTCAATCCCAGACATCTGTCACCCCGCCCCCCAGCCCCTCTTACCTTCAATCATTCGTCATTATTGCGTAAGTAATCATACCCATAGCAGGTGGAGGGGAGGAACTTTCAGGAAGAGAGAAGGAAAAGTTGCATTTGACAAGGGGCAGTAGGCGTGTGGCGGGTTGAGTGCCCGCTGGCGAAGGGCACAGCATGCTGTGCCCCTACAGGTGTTGGAAGGGAGGTGTTGGGTTGGTGGGAGGTGTTGGGTTGGAGGTGCGGGGAATGAGTAGTAGGCTTGGTGGTATGGAATTGAAGCTTAACCGAACACATATACGGCAGGCCCTTCCCCTACAGCGGCAGGGATGATAAGTACCTTACAGATCTTCTCTGGCAGTGCCGTGCTAATATTTAGAAGTTGATGTTGTCACGGAAGGCTGGGTCAATCACGTTGGGGAAGTACACCGCATCGTGTCCTTCGTACAGTCTCAGATAGGAACCTATGTGGGACACCACAATCCTCACATAATCCCTGGCTTGAGGGAAGGCCATCTCCTCAACAAATTCATCGGCTGGCAGGTCTCCTTTTTTTGAAAGCCACCAGGCCACATTATGGGGCCCAGCATTATACCCGGCTATGGCCAGAATCTCCTGACCACGGAACTTGGTGAGCAGTTGTCTCACATACCAGGAGCCGAACTTAATAGATAGCTCAGGCTCAAGCAACATGGCCTCCGAATAGCCAGATACCCCCATGTGGCGGGCAATCAGCCCCCCAGTAGTGGGAATCACCTGCATCAGCCCCCTTGCATTAGCTCTGGATACAGCTTTAGGGTAAAAGGCTGACTCAAGGGTCATCAATGCCCACATCAAGGCAGGCCTCACCCCATACCTGCTTGTATAATCACGGATCTCCTCCTCAAAGGCGAGGGGGTAATCAGATGCCTCGACTGGCTCTCCTTCAGCCGACACAAGCTGGGAGGAGGCATCGGAGGATAGATAACGCTTGGTGTAGTGGGCATCTCCCATCAGGGCAAATGCCTGCCCCATCCGAGGGTAAATATGATCCCAATTTGACGTTATCCGCTCCTTTGTATCAGGAGGGAACTGCAATACTGCTTCAGGCACTGCATCGTCAGATAATTCCGTACCCCATAGAGCCTTAGCCTGTTTGCGGTTATCCATAAAGGAACCGCCCATCACGCCAATCATACGTGCTCTAGACTCGCCCCTGCCCCGTCTGATTGCCCGCAATTCTTCAGCAACAAGGCCTAGCTCCACCCGTGCTTCATCAAGCATGCCCAGTTCAACAAGAACCGTAGTCTTCCGGAAACCTGGAATAGCATCACCATATCGGTCAGCAAGTTCATCCAGAATATCAGCGATCCGATCGTATGCACTGGGATCTGCAAAACGACTGACTGCTGGAACTCTACCGTCCAGTTCCCCCCACTGGATAAGTGCTCCGTTATTACCCTTGTCATTATTGACCATCCAGGGCGAAGGGGCAAAGGGTCCCATCACTGGGGCATTTGATCCCCCACGACCGTATCCCAGGGCAGGACCAGAACTGGGTACCCATGGGGTGGACGGTCCTTCGTACCTTAATATGGGCTTATAGTTATATAATTCTCTGGGATTGGCACTACCTACAAGCAACGGCATGGGCCCGGCGGTTGAAGCTAGAAGCACATTCCCCTGGTCATACGGTTTATCCAACAAGCTGGAGATTTCGCCCACCACTTGCCCCAATGTGGAGCTGCCCAAACCTGAATCATACCCATTGGTATGCTGCAGTTTCTGTTCTTCAAGGGTGCTCAGTTTGCTGATCGTCCCCATCTCACGCAGTCTATTAGCAGCCAGAATACCATAGTAGCTGTTGCTTCGGGTCGGGTGGTTGGCCAGGCCTTTAAAAAGCTGGACAGCCTCATCCATACGGCCTGCATTTTGCACCGTTCTGCCCTGCCAATAGATGGCCCTTCCGCTCATCTGAGGCACTGTCTTCGCTATATCAGCGAAGCTCTCTTCTGCGTCTTTCAACCGGCCCATCCGATAATCGAGCCAGGCATCCATCCACCGATAGCGCCTGTCTTTGCGGGCCTTGGGGCGTTGTTTGAACAGCTCCTGGAGGTACTTGTCCGACTCATCATAACGAGCACTCCAGTAGTACAGATCCGCCAACTGGGCCACAAGATCCGTTCCCTTAAGGTAGCCTGCATAGATGGCTGCCGCTGAATCCGGATCCCCCATTCTCTCATGGGTTCGAGCGATCCAGTTGCCAATCCGCTGCTCACCCATATGCCGCTGGAGGGATTGAAATGTAGTCAGCGCCTCTTCGTACTTCTCCCAGGCAAAGAAGTTCATGCCACGCTCATACTGGGCGTCCACCCACAGGCTCATGGCAACTTGCCCAACCTTGGAGACATCCGGCCTGCCCTTCCCAATGGTTGCCCCCATACCAATAGCCATCGCTTTTTCAGCTTCAGGCCTCAACTGAGCCACCAGTTCCTCAAGTATCTTTTCTGCCTCTACCCATCTTTTCTGTCTCCGGTACAGCTTGCCAAACTGCAGTTGCTCCGCTGCAGTGAGCGGTCTGGGGATAATCTTCTTATCAGCAAGTCCTGCAAGGAGCTGCTCAGCTCGGGCAGTAACAACGGGGTCATCATCTTCCATAACCAACTGTCTGAATTGAACCGCAGCCTCCTGCGGGTTCCCCAGCTTAGAGGTGCAATCCCCTATGGCCAGTCGTACAGCGGTGCGTCCCGGATACTCGGGATACTGTTCAAGCAGTGCGGTATATTCCTTACGAGCCTGACGCCAATCCCCGGCCAGGTAATGGCAATCAGCTATCTTGAATCTGCTCTTGGGAGCCCACGGGCTAACAGGAAACTCGTTCGTCAGATATTGATAGAGAGGCAATGCCACCTGATATTGGCCCGACTGGAAGGCTGCTTCTGCTTGCATAAAGAGCAGCATGTCTCGAACAGGCAAAAGAGACTGCTCCTGATCCAGGCCCCGAAGAACCGCAAAGCTGTTCGCACTGTTACCAATCTCCAAGAGGGCCCTGCCCAACATGGCGATAGCTCTCGTCTCAGTATCAGGCCGGGGCTGACTGGTTTGATCCATCGCCACGCTGCCCAGTGGGGCAACAATTGCACCTTCAGCAGACAAGGTGGTCGGGGGATTAATTTCGTGACTGTAACTAGAGATGGAGCTGGACCTTGAAGCTGGCTGCTGCCCGCTAATAACCCCTGGCGTGGGCAGGTTCGCCCTGGCTGCCATCACCACAGGCATGCCTCTGCCGGTCTGGTCAAGATACGCCGAGAGGATCACTACAGCGTCGTGGTAGCGCTGCTCAAGAAAGGCCATCTTGCCATTCTGAAATGGTGCATCCTCCGGTCCGCCCAATGCATCATGGATCGGCCAATAGGCCAGGAAAATACCGAGCAAAGAGGGCAAAACCTTTTTCAGATGCGATAACAGCGAGCTTCCCATTGGTAAAAACTGAACACCAGGCATACACCAAACTCCTCTTACAAATTTCAGCCCGGCGAAAGCTGATTCAAGACTGCAAATATCATTAAAGAATTAACAGAGGGTTTGAAGTTAAGCAAAAATCAGGCCCCATTTATCGGGATTCCACAGATATAGGGGCACGGCATGCCGTGCCCTTCGCCAGCGATGCACCCAATCCGCCCAGTCAATTATTAGAAATCAGACTGCCTTAACATAACACGTATGCCTGCCGGCGAGGAAAATCGGGGGGAAAAAGAAGGAGATGTATGATTACAGCGAGGTGGGTAACGGGGGCTCTCCTGCGGACTTACTTGCCAACTGTCCACAGGCGCCGAGCACCCCCTTGCCTCTGGATGCCCGCACAGAAACGGTGTAGCCATGGCGCCTCACCAGTTGACCAAACAGCTCCACCTGTTCATCGGAGGGCTCCTTAAACTCACATCCGGGGAATGCATTGAAGGGGATAAGGTTAATCTTAACCTTGAGCCCCCGCAGCAGCCGTGCCAGCCTATCTGCATCCTGCCGGGTGTCATTGAAACCGGCCATCAGCACATATTCGAAGGTGATACGACGTCTGGGCGCAAGAGGAAGTCTGGCACATTCGGCGATGAGTTCGTCTATTGAGTGAATGGATGCCGCACCAGGCATGGCGTGGGAGCGTTGGTCCTGGGTGGTGCTGTTCAAGGATATGGCCAGGGAGACTGGAACAGCCTCCAGCAAGGTGTGAAACCGCCCCACCAGACCCGAAGTAGAGACCGTGATCCTGCGGGGGCTGAAACCGAAACCATCATCAGATGTGAGAATCCTGAGCGCCTCTATTACTGCATCCAGATTGGCTAGAGGTTCACCCATTCCCATAAAGACCAGGTTGGAGACTCGTTCACCTGGCCTCAAATGGGCCCTGGCGAAGAGGACCTGCCCCACGATCTCACCCACAGACAGATTCCTGGTCAGTCCATCCATCCCAGTGCGACAGAAGCGGCACCCCATGCCACACCCAACCTGGGTGGAGATGCACTGAGTTACCTTTGCAGGATTGAATTTTTCACTCCTGATCAGCACTCCCTCTACCCTATGACATCCCCGAGCGGTTACAAACACCAGCTTATCAGTGCCATCCGGTGCAGAGACCACCTGTTCAACACGGAGGGGGGCTACCAGCTCCACGCCACATGGTGTGCCAGCCTCCACTGCCTCCACCTCACCCATATCCCGCTCATCCTCGGTCCTGCTGGATGCGGCATCACCATTGGCGGCACTACCCTCACCTTTGAGGCAAGTGGTTTTGCCCAGCAGACTATGCCGTAGTGCCTTGGGTAAGTCGGCCATGGCCAACGGATCAGTGATTCCTTTTAGATAAACTTGCCTGAAGAGTTGTTTCGCGCGATATGACTCGAAGCCGAATCCTGTCACCAAATCCTTCATCTCTTCCAGGGAGAGCCCCACCAAAGAGGGCAAATCATGTCTGGTTACAAGGTCTTCCATGTGGCCCCAATAGGTCATCTTCCGCTCCTTGTCAATAAAGTTGCTACAGGTTGCAGGTGGCAAGCAGAGGCAGAAGTGACGAGAGGAGATAGGGATAAGTGGCTTTGAGTGCATACCAGATCCCTGGCAATTAAGGGTTTCATTTTCATATAAATGGTCGAAATCCAATATTTCGGTAAAAACTGCTTGCGTTATTATTAAAGTTTATTAGCATTTGCAACCGAGGTCAGGGAACCAAAATCCCCCACTTACCTTATACAATACAGTTCGAATCGTTTCCCGGCCCGATAAAGAGCCTTCGATTCAAAGGAGCAGACATTATGGCAATGAAAATTTCTGATGATTGTATCGCATGTGGTGCTTGCGAAGCCGAATGCCCAGTCGACGCTATTTCTGAGGGCGACGAAGGCATCTATGTCATCGACGCCGATAAATGCGTTGAATGCAAGGGCTACTTCGACGCGCCCCAGTGCCAGGGAGTTTGTCCCAGTGATGCTATCGATAAGGCCTGATAGTCAGAGCTGACTTTATCTGCCAACGATTGCAACTGGTAACAAGAATACCTAAAGACGGGAGGCTCTTATCTGAGCTTTCCGTCTTTTTTTTGGTTTCAGTGATCTGTTTAGTAGGCATGAGAAGAGTAGATGAATTGGCTGTTACCATGGCACAACAATAATTAGTTCGATGGCCCCTGCTGATCATGCTCTGCGGACTTTGCGCCGATATCGCCTCGTCTGCTTTCCCCTGTTTTACCCTTCAACTGCACTGCATCCTCTAGCAGGAAATCGGGAATTCCATCTACCACAGGGTAGAGCAGGCTGCAGGCACCACACACAAATCCGGATCCATCTCCCTGCTCATCATCAAAGCGCAAAGCTCCATGGCAAACTGGACAGACAAAAATCTGGATCCCCTCTTTTTTCAGTTCCATTTAAACCTCACCACTGGCCAATAAAAATAGATCCACTAACAAACAACAGACTAATAACACATCTCACCAATTACTACACCATTTAGAGGTATAAGGTTGAAAGGTTATGATGGCGCTCTTAATGGGATTGCGTCACGGAGTTCTGGAGGGCGAGCGCCGCTCGCCCCTACTAGCGATTGGTGCTTAAGCTCACAGGGCCCACCCTCTTGCACCTCGCCCTCTCCGGTGTTAGGCTATGCAGGTTGTCCATATCGCACGCATTGCGGCTATACTACTACCTTCTATAAGAATAGGGACTGGCCCTGACCATGTCAGCGTCATATCCACTGGATAGATCCATGAGCAAAGACGGGCGAAATATGCTCCTTCGATTTCTCACTCTGACCATGGCAGCCTTGGCAGGTCTGGGACTCACCATACAGATAGCCGGCTGTCTGGCGACGAATGACGACCAATCCGATGACAATGAAATCCCCATCTCTGACCAGCTCCCTGCCCCATATCAGATCTATTTCAGCACCAATGATCGCTATTTGCTCCACGGAGAAGCCCTCTACCCTGCTCCTCGCATAGCCGGTGATCCATTTCCGAAACCATTGCCCTGTGCCATCCTTCTCCATGGAGAACACGGGAGTCGCAATGACTGGGAGCGGTATTCGCCAGGATTTATTGAAAACCTCAGAAACGCAGGATTCTTTGTCCTTGTGATAGACATGCGTGGTCATCTGGAGAGCAAGGTTCGATATAACAGCGGTGAGCCCGGTCATGCTTGTCGAAGTATGGCAGACTGCAAAGGTCGAAATTGCAGCGGGGGGCTGTGTGGCACCTACTATGGTGAAGGCGAGGCAGTGCAGCGGTGGGAGATCATTGAGAATGCCACCACATGGGATGAGGAGCAATGGCGTCTTGTCCGCCACGATCTGGAGGCTGCACTTGGGGCAGTGGCCTGGTGGACTAGCCATGGTAACCCTTTTGATGTGGAGAAAATTTTTGTTATTGGGGCTGGTGTTGCTGCCAATGAAATTTTGCGCACGGAACCCCTCTCCGTTGGTACTGATGGAGAAGATTGGCAAAACGGACAAGACAGGCTGAACGAATTAAAAGAGGAGCAATGGGCGAAGGAAAGTGGCACCTCACCTCTCACCATGGCCGGCGGGGTCCTGCTCTCCCCAGTGGTGTTGGGCCTTGACCAAACCACAGCCTCAGACTTTAAACAACTGGCTGCCGGACTCACCGTCCCTGTTCTGGTAGCGGTTGGTGGGGAACACCAGTCTGCCATAGATGCCATGTCAGCCTTGCAGGAAGGAGCCCAGACCAGTGAAATTACAGCAACTCCTATGATTGAGGCCACCATGGCCCCTGGTATTGACAAGAGCGGTCCCCAGCTGCTGGGAGCTGCACCCAGTATGCAGGAAGACATTATCGGGTGGCTCAGCTACATGGCTGGGCTTACTAGATAGTGTGCTGCAAAAGCACGGATCTCCCTGCCCTCCGGGTGGAATGACCTTAATGTCAGGCATTTATTTTGTTGATTGTACAATTATGAGGGGAACGGATTTGGGGATGAATGGATGCGAAGTAGCGGTTGACGAGAGGGACAAGAACAAAATATGGCAAATCGAAACCATTTAATTCCCCAAAGCAACACGAAGGATGAAAATAACAAGTTGAGCTCTAGTGGCAATGGCACTAATGCTGGGCATGATGGGGAGAACGTGATGCCTTCTCCTCCCTCTCCTCCGCCTACTACTGCTTCTGCCTCCCCTGCCGACTCCAGCCCCCAAGCAGTTTTTCCGAGCAATGCCCTAACAGGTGCCAATCTGGCAGTGAACAGCATCGCCCTGATGGCCTCATGGCTCATCCTTGGTCTAGAATTTCAGTTCTCTCAATCCCTCTCATTTCCCCAACCCATGTTGGACTCCAAGCCCACCACTCTATTGTGGGTCAATTTGTTATGGCTACTCAGTTTTATTCCAGCCCAACTGATGTATCAGAAGAAGCTGGCTGCCCCCTTCTCGTGGCCCAGCCTCCAGAACAATGAAACAAGCGCTGGCGCAGGCACCGCCGACCCAATCAGTTTTGATCCACTCTTCCGCTTGCCCTACGCCCAGGCAAAATTCACTGCAATAGGGTGGGGAGTACTCGGTCTGGTATCCGGATTAGTAACAGGGCTCTCAGTAAACTCTGCACCATCACTCTTTGCCGCCATCGGAGCTGCCACCACCTTTTTAATCTTCGGGTTAGCCGCAGCCACCTTTTTATTTCAGATTCAGCATCGGCTCCTGCGTCCATATATTCTCCACATAGCCAATAGCAGAGCGCACAATACACCCTGCAGGAGTGGTGATCAGTTTCGCATTAGATACCCGCTCCGTTTTCGGTTAACCCTCTTCTTTACGGCAGTAATTTTTCTGATTAGCGTATTTGTCCTCATCACGTCCTATTCTCAATTGAGGAACTCAGCTATGCTGGTCTCTCGGGAACTTGTCTGGGCATCTCTGGAGAGGCATGTATCCATGGCCTCTGGGGGGCAACCTGAAGCTGGCACGGACATTAGTAACAACAAGGTCCAGAATAAGGTAGAGCTTAGGCCAGTGGCATCACCCTCATTGCCAGGGAAAGCAACCGCTGGAGCAGATCAGTTTACTATGGCAGGTCACCATGTGAGGACCATCAAACCTGTAGAGCTGAGCTCCTGGGATAAAGTTCAAGCGTACACTGCCAGTGGCGAGCTTATTGCCTCAGTGAGTGGTAAAAACCCTGCATCCCCGCTGTCCCCCCATGACCCCATGGAGCAGAAACCAGCCGAGGATGGTGCAGACTACACAGCAAACCACCCTGTTGAGCAGGTCCAGACTCAGTTCAGGCCGCAGGACCAGGCCCACCCCAGACTGGGGCTTTCGCCTAAAGAGAACCAGACTCATAGCTATAACAATACCCACCCCCCTCCCCCCCCCCACCCACCTCATTCTCAAGCACTCCGCAGCTTCATTGAGAGTGGACAGGATAAAATTCTGCTCCAGAACAAGGAGCGTCAGATGACCGCTGCCGCAAAACTGCAAGACGGTAGCATCCTGGCTGTGACAGTCTCCCGGCCCCTTGGGATCACCAGATCTCTGAGAATGCTTGTAGTCATGGTATCTCTGGCCTTCTTTCTCACCGTAGCCCTGGTATACATGACCTCCGGTGATCTGACCGCTCCCCTTACCCTGCTGGCTGCCAGAGCAGAAGAGATGGGCCGAGGTGAAATGGATACGCCAGTGCCTCCAGGCAATGCCGATGAATTCGGTGCCCTTGCTCAGGTACTTGAGGAGATGCGAGTTTCAATAAAGGACAAACTTGTGAGGATTGAGGAGCTGAATGAAGATCTGGAAAAAAAGGTCAAGGAACGAACCAGGGAGCTTGAATCGGCGATGGAAGAACTGACCAGCTCCCATGAACGGTTAGTCCATAGCGA
This sequence comes from uncultured Myxococcia bacterium, assembly GCA_964477705.1. Taxonomy (GTDB): domain Bacteria; phylum Myxococcota_A; class JAVEVO01; order JAVEVO01; family CAYZFJ01; genus CAYZFJ01. The sequence continues at coordinate 43,351 of CAYZFJ010000004.1, forward strand.
GAAGATGGCTGCGTTGGGCAGCCTTGTGGCTGGAGTGGCTCACGAGATCAACAATCCGGTCAACTTTATTGTTAACTCTGTGGAACCCCTGGATGAATGGTTCACCAGGTTATGTGCAGTGGTGGATGCCTACCGGCAAGGTGACAGGCTCGGAGCAGAACGTGAGATCGTTGAGTCGGATCTGGCCACGGCCATGGAGGATGATATCCCAGGGTTGATCCGGGTTCTGAGAGATGGAGCGGATAGAACCAGGTCGATTGTGGCAGGTCTGCGGGTATTCTCCAGGAAGGATCATGGCCGCATGGTGACCACCACGCTTCCCGATTCCCTTGATGCCACTATAAACCTGATGTGGCACCAGTTTAAGACGGGCGGGGTAAAGCTGGTCAGGGAATTTGAACCAGATTTGCCCTCAATTTCAGCCAACCCGGACGGTCTTAATCAGGTCTTCCTGAACCTGCTCACCAATGCTGTGCAAGCAGCCCAGTACAAGGGAGAGCTGGGCATGGTTATGGTGAGAATCGGGATAGGCAGAGATGCCGGGGGCGATGGCAGGGAGCCGGTTGTTACAGTGGAAATTGAAGATAATGGTCCTGGGGTACCCGACAAAATCCGTGACAGGATATTTGAACCGTTCTTTACCACCAAGGAGCCTGGTCAGGGCACAGGTCTGGGGCTGTCAATCAGCCACTCCATTGTGGCTGCCCACGGTGGTTCCCTGGAACTAGTAGCCAGGACCGATAGCAAAGAGGGCGCACTGTTCAGGGTGACTCTGCCTGTGAGTCCTGTTTCTCAAGGGCTGGAGTTGACGTAAAAAAAGCAGCCAGTTGGAGAGCGATAAGGGATCAATCAAGTGGCTGGGGTTGGGCTGGGGCTTTCACGACGGGTCTTGCCCAGACCCAGGCGCAGTTGCCAAACCCGCACTATGGCCTCCAGGAAGATCTTACGAGACATTTTGGACTGCCCCACCCGACGATCAATGAACATGATGGGGATCTCACGCACCTTTAATCCCTTGAGAAAACAACGGTAGGTCATCTCAATCTGAAAAGCATATCCTTCGGATTGGACCTGCTCCAGGTCGATTGCTTCCAGGGTGGAACGCCGGAAGAGCTTGAATCCACCGGTTAAATCCCTGATAGGCACTCCAAGAATAGTGCGTGCATATAAACTGCCGCCTCTGCTTATTATTTTTCGCAGGATCCCCCAGTTTACCGTACCTCCCCCTTTTACATATCGGGAGCCGAGTACTACACTTACCTCTCTGTCCTGTTCCATGGCTGCTACAAATCGGGGAAGGTCAGCAGGATCATGTGAAAAATCCGCATCCATTTCAAAAATTGCGCCGTAATCCCGTTCGAGGGCCCATTTAAAACCACAGATATATGCAGTGCCAAGCCCAAGTTTGCCCGAGCGGTGAATTACATGGATTCTGCTGTCACCTGCTGCCAGATCATCGGCCAGCTCTCCGGTTCCATCCGGTGAGGCATCATCCACAATAAGCATCTCAGCGTTGTTCAGCTCTTCCAGAACACGCTTCACCAAAACGCTTAAGTTGTCTTTTTCATTATAGGTGGGAACAATGATGAGCACCTTTCCCAATCCTGATCCTGTGATTCTCTTCGCAGAATCATTTACCAACTCACTGCTGCTGACCTGGTTTCCGCCCATCCGATTCACATCCTTATAGATAGTTTGATGTTGTTGCCTTCCGTGCCCATATGGGCACAGATGCTTAAATGGAGCTTTTATTCCGCTCAATTATGGAAATCCAATAATGTAGGTAATTAACCATCTTAGGCTTAATTGCAACAATCCGATACGGGCATGATTACAATTGGTCTGCTTCAGACACCAACTCAGCCCGGAATGTACCTTCAGGGATGATGGTCTCCTGCAGGTCATCGGAGTTACATGATTCTCCACGGTGAACCCGCACCTCCTCATAGGTTCCTTCAAGAGTATCCAGATTCATCCATCCCGCAAATTCCTTGCGGGTCACTCCTTCCACACACTCCACACCGTCCGCAGGCCCGGTCAAATCAAGAACAATGGTGAAATCACCCGAATTTCCCGAGACATATCCACCTTCAGAGTCATCATAGGCTGGTTCACCGTTAAGCACAGGCACCATGGTGATGGTGTTTCCTGCAACAATAATCTCCACCTCCCTTGAGTGATTGAATCCGTCGCCACTAACTGTGGTCATATGCCATCTTCCATCAAGGAGGTCCAGACCATCGTCTTCCCAATCCAGCTCGAGACATGCTCCGAAGAACACAGTTAAAAACACAAACAGAGGAACAAGCAACCCCAACCGGGCTAACCTGCTGCTGGCAACTGGCGAGTGCCCTGCGCCTGAGGTCGAAGCCACATCATGGCAGCACCCCCAGATTCCACCACGACCGTTGCGCACCAACATGGAATACCTGCCCATGGGACCCTCACTTTGTATTGTCTGTGAAATATGACCAACAGAACCTTGCTTAACACATCTTCCAACCACTGTCTGCAACGCTACATGGAGCAGGGTCAGCCAGTCAAGAGCATCATGGCAAATACCACAAGCGCCCGAAGCTACCTTGCTTTTGCCTCAAACAGAAACTGTACCAATATGCTCTCTTTAGACCACATCGGGCCTCATCAGACGCCACATTCAGCAATAAACCAGACAATTTAGTTACGGCCCTTGCTTAGTGACTGGACACCTGCTGACATCCACACTATCTTAACACCCGTGCAGGATACAAAAGACTGGGCCAATAGTGGTATTTCGCGCATTAACACTAACACCGCCCATGAATACAGCACTAAATGGGAATGACAGCCACTCCCTGAATTGTTCCTGCCATGTTTCCATTTTTGATCGATACGGGTACAGGAGGAATCGCCCTTGATCCTACTCCACAGCTTCACTCACCGCTACCAGTTGGCCGAGATTCTTGGCCGCTGGCTGGTTCATGATCTTCAACCTGCTGATGGTCCCATTATCAAAGAGATCCTCAATTTTAATGGTCTAATCACCAGAAATTGCGTCGAGGAAGTTGCCGGCAGAATGTTTGCCGGCCTGCTGGGACAACCTATTCGCACAACCAGAATCACCAACAAGGGTGAGCTGAAGCACTTCATGGCCTATAGCACCCCAACAAACACATCCAGGGCCGAAGAGCTGATCCGCAATTTTAGTCGTAATCCCGATCTGTTCTACCTGGAGACTCCATTCGATGGGAATATCTTCTGGACCGGGGAACCCGGAGGAAATAAGCATTATCTAGGGTCTACAAGGCTAAAAAGCATCCGCAGGATCGGCGAAAAGGGAAGCCGACGTATTATCGACCACATCTTTGAACAGATTAAGCAGAAAGCTGACATGCTGGCTGAAGAGAGAGCCAGGCGGCTCGGCATTCCGCTGAACCTGTTAGTAACACCCGCCGAGGATATGAGCCGGGAATTCCTGAGAGCGGAGGCGCAGGTCAAGGACAGCATAAAGCGGGGATTTCTGCTGCCCCCAGGCACCCACTTTAATATCCACGATGTGGCTGGTATTAAAGTTGCAGGCAACCAGGAACTCCTCAACAAGGCCTTGGACTGGCTTGACAAGGATCCCAGGTGCCAGGTGCTGGAGGTTGAGGTCCACACTGGTAATTACAATGCCACCAACGTGAGAGTTGAGTACAAGTTTGACAAGGCTCGCTTTCTCGATGTGCAATTCGGCGCCGGGTTGAAGAACACCTTGGCCACCAGGGGTCTTAACCCGGCATCAGTAGAAGAGCGCTTCAAGCAATTCGTGGAAGAGAGTGAAGATACGATTAATCTTGAGGTAATCCTTAGCACAGAGGAAGAAACCCTGGAATCTGAATTCGGGCGATGTATGCACGAAGAGCGGGTTATCAGGCAGAGGGCCCGCCAGGAATACCGGAGCGCTCTGGCCAGCAATGTGAGCCGCCTCACCGAATGGGCTTTTGCATTCGCCCTGAGTAATCAACGGGATGTGCAGGAGATCCCCATCAAGCTGTGGGTTTCGTATATGCCCGAATACTACGACATGGTTTTCCGAACCCTGTACAACATTCCATATTCCACTGCCATCGAGACCCCTTAACCATAATCCCTCATTAAAATTAAGCAGAGTGCCTTTTTTAATTCACACGAAGGCACGAAGACACGAATTCTTGTCTTTGTGTGAGGCCATCAGTGCTTTACAAAACGTACATCTAGCCAATTCACATTATCCCTGAACGCTACTCCATCCAGATCATGGCTGAAGAACTCCACCTTGGCTGCTTTATCGTCCAGAGGTATATGGAAAGAAACGGGCGTATCCCCCTTGGTCAGCTTTCCTGAGGCAAAAACAAGTTTATCATCCACATAAATCTCTGTAGAGACCATCTCCTCAAGTTGGAATGCCTCAATATTATCATCCTTACCAACCATACCCTGGATGCTGTTGAAACCGTAACCGGCTATGTTGTACCTGACAATGGAAGGTGCCTCCACGCCAAGTCCATGCTTATATCTTTTTCCAGCCACACTCAGAGAGCTCCCCTGGGCACTTTTACCCTTGCGCAATTTGCCGTGCACAAGTCCCGGCTCTAATTCATCCAGACGACACACAGCGGAGTGCTTCTGGTTTCGCCCAAATTTCTTCGCTCCGGCGGCATCTTCAGAGAGACACGAAGGAAGCTTTCCATAATAAGATTCAAAAGCTGGGATCACCTTCTGGTAGAATGCCTCATACTCCCGCACCCTTGATCTGTACGTATCAACCATGTGAGCTTTTCCGGCGGCTAAATTAAACTTCTCACCCGGGTCCACCTGCAGATCGAAGAGCTCATCCAGCCCTGTATCCATATCGTGGATGTACTTCCAGCGGCCATCCCGCAATCCAAGCTGATACCTGGAAAACCTAGTGTAATAAAAGAGGGATCTTGGCTGACGATCCGTAGCGAACAAGCTCTGCCCTTCATACAAAGGATCAGCAGGCAGTCCGAGGAGATGAAGGATGGTGGGAGCCAAATCCAGATGATTGCCGATAAGATCTGAACGGCCTCCTTTGAATAGTCCACGGTGTAACATCACCATGGGAACCTTCATGGATTCATCGTATATGAAAGAACCGTGCAGGCGGTTCCCAGGATGCTCCCCGAAAGCCTGCCCATGATCCCCCACAATAATCCACAAGGTGTTCTCGTCCTGTCCCAGCTCCTTAATCTGCTTATCTACATTGGCCAGTACTGAATCCACATAGTATACAGCGTTCAGATACTTGGCTTCCATATCGGCTTTACCAAATGGCGCCGGCACCCCCTTGGGTACCTGATATGGATAGTGGGGCGAGACCGGGATCAGGGTGAGAAAGAAAGGAGCCTGCTTTTTCTGATGCCTAGTATCTTCAACCTTTCGGGTCTGAGGCAATAAACGTCCTTCCCCATGGAGCCCTTTTAACCACTCAATGGCATCATCCCCCATGGCGCGGTCATCTGCCCCCCAACCACCCTTTGGATATTTACTCCCATTCTTCAGCAACTGGGCATCACGCAACACATCATATCCCCTATTCTTAAAGAATCTGTCCTTATCCGTGTAATGAAAGTTACCCGCATGAAACAAGGCGGTATGATAATCCTGCCCCTTCATCACTTCTCCTAACGAATTACAGCTAATATTGGGGTGAATATAGGTTATAGCCTTTGGTGAAGTGACTGGGTTCAAGGAGCAGTGAATACTGAATAGTGATTTCATACTTACTGGAGTAATACTATAATAATTATCAAAGATAATTGCATGATCTTTTCTCGAGACGAGCCATGGCACAGAGGCATCATCGCCACCATACAGACCTATTTTCCTGGTGGATGTGGATTCTAGAATCACCAGGACCACATTAGGTCGGTTCAGGGGAAGAAGAGACGCATCGTAAAGCTCCTGAGCGGAGGTTGTCGCTGTTCTGCCAGTCCCAGCCCCAGCCACTGCCGCTTTCCCAGTCCCCGAGTCTGCTCCCACCACTGAACCCACAGCCATTGCTGACTCAGCCACTGCAGCCACGCTTGTTCTGGGTGCATTCGATTCGAGGGGTACACCAGTTTTCGAATCAAAGAGCCGTTCTACGGGGAATTTAGGAAACCGTGAAGCGATAGAAATATTTAATGCCTTGCCAGGTCGTCCCTTACCTACTTGGCTTCGAACTGTAGAGACAGTGATTTCAGACAGCGGGTTCAGCTCCAGGCCAGCAATTCCAGCGTCAGGAAGCAAAATCCAGGAAATAACCATCACACCAGCCACAAGTCGATAAGGAAACCTAGCCCATAACGATCTCAGAGTGACGCCCCGCAGCAGCCCATTTGAGGACCGATTAAGCACCGCAGGCACCACAAGGCCTACGATGATTAACAGAATAAGGACTCCCATCGATGCGGGATCAACGCTCTCCCGGATGGAAGACTTGAGATCACCTAAGGATCCCATCATCTGAAGCTGGGAATAGCCGAGCGGCCTCATATATAGCTTGTAGAAAGGAACAGAGCTGACAGAGAATACTATCAGGGTCAACTGGACCAACCAGATCAAGATGGAGGATACCATGGCGGCCCCACGGGATCTTCCCTTAATCCTGCCAGCACCGGTGAGGACAGGAGTAGCCCCCTCCAGCGCTCCCCCCGCCCCCTCCCTTGCCCCTACCACTGCCCCCGGCCCCAAAACCAGTAACTCTCCCTCCTCCCCTCCACAACGGCTCCTGAAACTATAACTCCGCCAGAGGGATATCATTTCGCAGGTTGGAA
>CAYZFJ010000005.1:0-25084 GCA_964477705.1 uncultured Myxococcia bacterium
TATAGCAGAATCGTAGAACAAGTTACAAGAAACAATTAATCGCGCAGGACACTAGGCGATTGATGGAATCATTTCCGTCCAGATCAAGTTTTATGGGTTAGTGCCTTCAGTGGTGAGTAACTGCTGACTTGTCCGGCCATGAATTTGGGCGGTTTATTTTGTGATGCTCAGTAATGCTATTACAGTGCATTGAGAGGGGGCTACGTTTTTATTACATAAAGCAGGTTCAGTTCATGCCTAATATACGGTTTTTACCCATGGGGACAGTTGTTGAGTCTAAAGCTGGTGAGACGATTCTTGAGACGGCACAAAGGGTTGGGGTTAAGTCTGCAGCCACCTGTGGCGGAAGAGGAATCTGTCGGGGGTGCAGGGTTAGAGTTGTTGATGGTGAAGATGCCCTCTCTGATATGGAATATGCGGAACAGAGTATTATGGGCAATACATTCTTTCTGACTAAAGAGAGGTTGGCTTGCCAGACCCGGATCAGCGGCGATATCGTGGTCGAATTTGTTGAAAATGATTCTGTTGATAAGCGGGAGAGAGGGAGGGCCAAGGCTTTGAACAGGGCAAGGGAGCTTGCTCAACGTAAGGCGGCACGAGCTCTGGATAGGCAAAAAGCTTCTTGAGCCGGTTATTCAGCGGGGTGGCTATGGATGGGAACCTTCCGGTATTCCAATTCCCAAGTGTCCTTGATGCGAGCCTTAATGGGACGAATCTCTATTAATGTATAATTAGGATCACAAGGATCAGGTAAATATTTACCGATTAATGTGAACTCTTTGTGAATTTTATTCCTTGTCTCTTGATCCTCAATAATTGAAGCTTTGCCTTCTATACGCAAACTGCGCTTCTTTTCATCCATAAATGAGACCTCTACAAATGGAAATTTACGGATCTGTTCCACCTTGTGCCAAACAGTAAAAGAGGCGATGTATAGGGTGTAGTCAGAGCCTATTCCAGCAATGCTCACTGGGCGTACCCGGGCAGATTTTCCGTCGAAGGTTGCCAAAAATCCTTCTGGGCAACGGTTTAGAACTTCATTGGCAAGGTCTCGTGAATCGGTCTCCGTAAGGTCAGTCATGGGAATTGCCTGTCACTCTATTTCAATGGAAAACAGTCATCAGGTGGGGGCAGTCAGCAGTTGCAGGAGATTCAACTTTAACATAGCTCAGGTAGCTTAATAATAGTCTTCTGTGGTTCCTGTATCATTGGACCACGTGTTCTCCTCGTTCTGCTCCTCCTCTTCGGGAACAAATTGCTGTGTTGGATCAGCTCCGGCAGTAAAGATCTCTGTGTCAGTAGGGGTTGTGGTGGTTGAGCTGACACTGCTGGTGGTCATACCACCTGTAACCAGCACATTTCCGTTATCCAGCAATATGGATTGATGGAGGCGACGTGGCTTTTCCATGCCTTGAACAGATCTGAAGTGGGTTCCCATGGGGTCTTGCTGAGCCAGGCTGACAATGTTCTGGGATATGATGAATCCGGTGTTCAAAGCTGTAGCTGCATCTGAAGAGGCGGCACCACCAGTAACCAGAATCTCACCAGTTAAAAGCTCAGTTGCGCTGAGGTCTGCCCGTGCACATGCTTGAGCCAAGGCACTTCCAGGCTGCAATTCCTTAAAAACCAATTGGCCCAGGCTGTTTGTGCTCAGCATTTCAATACCCGGGGTTTCCATGTCTCGCCCCCTGCCGCCAATGACAAGGATGTCTTTGTTCTGATGAAGAAGCAGGGCAAAGTGGCTCCGAGCTTTTTGCAGCGGACTTGCATTCATGAATAGTTTCTGATTGGAGATATAGAATTCTGTTCCATCGATTGGACCTTGGGCATCTCGACCTCCGGCGATAAGTACTCTAGTCCCAGAGGCTACCCCCGAATGGAAAGCACGCTTGCTGGTCATGGGTTGAACTGGCGTGTAGGTGACTCCAGGTGGCATAAATGTAAATATGCCAGCGGTGTTCAGGTAATCGGAGATTCCGCTGCTATTGACCACTGCACCACCAGCCACAAGCACTGAGCCATCGTCGAGCAGGTTTGCGGAGTGGTATGCCCTCGGCTCTGTCAGGGGAGAGATGCCGGAATTTGGATTCTTGCTGGATTCAATCCTCAGTACGTCTGGGGAGGGAATGATTAACTCTGTGCTGGCCAGCGTGGAGGTAACCCCGCCCATAACGCTGATTCCACCAGTAACGAGGATGTACCCCTGCTTGCCTGGCATGCGGGTTACAGTGTGAAAAGCCCGTGCTTCATTAAGGCCGTTCTGTGATTCAATCCAGCGCCCGGTCTGTGGGTCATAAATAGAGATGGAGTTGAGCGTAGACTGATAAGCCTCAGCGTTGGCGGTTTGAGGAACGGCACCACCGATTACAAGAATCTTTCCGTCGGGCAAGGATACAACCCCGTGACCTACCCGGCCTTGAGATAGATAAGTATTCCGATTGGAGTCGAACTCGATGGTTTTTGCAAATGCATCGGGTTTCGCCATCATAACCCTGGCTGTGTAACTATCGCCTGGCTGGAGATTGAAGGGAGCGGATGTACCCTTTGCCTCAAGCTTTGTTGCAGAGTAGCCTTCAACAACTATCCGTCTGTTTATTCCATGGGGCACCATGGGGAGGCTCGCTTTTTTAGAGGCAACAGGGAAGCTGCGCTTGAGAGAGGATGATATTCCGGGGCCTGTTGGATAAACGGTAACCGTCTGCACCCCCAGCGATTCAAATGATTGCCCTGGGGTGAAGAGCAGTGAGATGGATACGGAGCCATCTGCTTCGTCTCCACCACACCCGGCGAGGGCAGCAGGTAGAATCATCAGGAACGATGCGAGCAGGGCGACCCTTACTCGTGAGGTAGATATGTGGGATACAGATTTTTCGAGTATTTCCATTATTGTGCCGTGAGTCATTTCTATTACCACTGTACTGAAACAGACGATGCGCCCGGATCAGACGATGGGCCAGCTAGAAGAATGCCTGCTGCAGTGGCTCCTCCAAGAACCAGCGCACCTGCAGCCCACACATACCACCGCTTGTACCATTCGGACGAGCTGTCAGAGCTGAATAGCCGATTGCTCGTTTGACTGTCTCCAGTACTTCTGGATTGTGAGTCAGAGTTCTGCCATCCGCTGCCGCCGCTGTTGCCGTAAAAGCCCCAAGGCATAGCGCCACTATCGCCAGTTGTAGCAATGGCCGGTGAAGCCCATGGGGGCATGGGACCAACATCTACGCCAGACCAGGCTAAAAGGGCATACTCGACCGAGTCTACAGGGAGATTCTGGTTTGCGGCCGGAGCGTCATTACGGTAGCCTGGGTACTGGGCAGCCTGTTGAGGCTGGGGCTGTGGGGGGGAATAGGTTGCTGGGCCCTGAACTACCTGGTTGGGCGCCTGCTGTGGTATCTGTCCCCATGGGGAGCCTAGCTGCTGCTGAGGTTGCTGCGGCTGCGGCTGCTGAGATCGACTGCCACTGCTTGCGGCTTGACCTTGGTATTGGGATGGTCCTGTGGGTTGGGGCGCGGCTGTGGCACCTGTGCCTGGACCATAGATCACCGGTGCAGGTGCCTGTGTTGCTGTCTGGGAGCCCTGGGGCTGCCCTTGCCACTGGGGCTGAACCTGAATAACTGGCGCAGGAGCTTGCACCTGAGCCTGTGCTGGCGCTTGAGCTGGAGCCTGGGGCATGCTCTGGCTGTAACTTGAGGTCTTTGGCTTTGCGGGCACCGGATTAAGGGCCGCTACCACCCATGGCGGAGGAGCTGACACATCAGGGACGAATTTTTCCCGACTGGTGGGCCACTGCCTGATGGCCGTAATGATCTCTTCGGTCAACATGTTTGATTGGGCAGTGACATTGGTCATGAATGAGTCCAACTCTAAGAGAGAAAGATAGACGGCCTGCTTATGTGTTGCTGAATATAGTATGGGCTGGACTGTGTAGCCAGCGTCTGTTTGAGCCAGATATCCCAGGACCAGATGGCTGGTGTTGGTCCTGATGGTGGCATCAAAAGCAGCATTTTTCAGGGATGCATCGGCCACGCCACGATTGAGCAGGGCCGACAGCTTCTCCATGACCGAATCGATGCCAAGCTCATCAACCTCAACGTCGATGTCTGGGCCAACTACTTGACCGGGAGGTGGCATAACAACTTCAATTTTGTTGTTGCCAGGCAGTACCTGAACCTTCATTGACCAGATACCGGAATTGGGACGAACAATTCGGACAAAATGGTCACCCATGGGCAGCGAGCTGATCTCGGCGGGAGTCTGGCCTCTCTCCTTGCCATTGACAAACACTGTGGCTGTGGAAGGCGAGGAAGCAATGCGGAGATTTCCTGTAGGGAGCTTGGTCTGGAGTCCCTTGATGCGCTGGGTGGATTTCATGAGAGCGGGAAATCCCCTGGCAGCCACGTCAAGATTCGGTTCCATTCTGATTGCCAGAGATAAGGACTCGTTCTCAAGCTGATCATTGTTCATGCGATTGGCGGCAGTTGCCAGGTTCAGGTAAACATCAAGCAGTTCGCCATAATCATCTATATATGGCAGGTTTTTTTCATACAGCAGGCTGGCAGTATTCAATTCGACAACAGCTTCCTGATATTTTCGAGTCTTTATCAGGTCTGATGCCATACGAACCTTTTGTCGAGCTACTTCCAGGCGCATGGCTGTCTGGCCGGGGCCTCCGGTATAGGCGGCTTCTGCGGCCAAAGTTTGCTCGGTTACTAGATCGATAGTCCCAGAACGAAAACTGAGATTCTGCTGGAGGATGTCGGTAATACGGTGACCGATGAGTCCAGGGCTGTCAGTTCCAGCCGTTTGAAAGGGGACTACGAATACCCTGGGCATTCCTTGGTTGGCGTTCGCTACGCCAGATATGCACAAGACAGAATAAATAAAAATGGATATAAAAAATTTTGCCTTCATAAGGAGAAGTACTTTATCAAAGCTATGGTTTTCAGTCAATACATGTTGCGGTAATGGGCAACCTCTCCGTTCAGGCAGGCGGTTAAGATGGCAATGGCATAAATATGAGTGGTATTAAGTTTGTATTTGAGCGGATGCGGGGTGTATTGAGGAATTGGGGTTAAACTGATCCGGCATATTTGTAAGCAGCCCCATGATTTGCCCCTGGAGGCATTGCGATGAAATTAAGCCAAATGGGCTTCTCAGTTACAACCAAAGTGTTCATCGGCGTTACCGTGATTGTGCTCACCTTCTGCCTGGTGTCCGGTTACAGCGTTTTAAGAATGAAAAGCATTCATGGTAACCTACGTCTGATCGAAGAAGGGTATCTGCAGACCAGCCTGGTGCTGGGAGAAGTTGCGGGTGATCTTAAGTCTTTCGATGTGGTCCTGGGCGAAAAGGATCGGGTGCTGTTGACCAAATCCGTAGGCGTGGTGCAGCGCCTCTATCCTTTTCCAGCCTTGGTCCGGCGTAATCTTACCAAGGCGGCCGAGTTGGCTAAGAGGAGCAAGATCAGCGCTAAAGAGCCTGATAAGTCCTACTTGACTGAGCTGGCGAGCCAACTGGACCGGCTGGTGGTTAAGAGTCAGACCTTTGAAGAGGAGAGCAGGGCGTTTTTTACCATGGTGAGCAGTGGGGAGGCTGGGGCTGCTGATGATGCAAGGAAAAAGCTGAAATCTTCATGCAGAGAGTTGATGAGAGAGGTAAGGCGGCTCTCCATCGGGCTTCGGTATGAGGTTTCCCGCTCCATACTGCGATCGGAGCAGATGGAAAACGAGTCCATGTGGGCTGTGCTCATTCTCAGTGCGGTGGCCATTGCCGTATCTATCACCGTGAGCGGTGTAGTTCATCATACCCTTCGTCCTATCAGACGACTCACTGAAGCAGTAAAAATCATCAGCGCCGGAGGCAGTCTGCGCCGGGTAGAGATCAACTCCAATGATGAAGTCGGTGTGCTGGCTATGGAGTTCAATCAGATGATTCAGAGCCTGGAGGAGAGGGACAGGCAGCTGGTGCGTTCGGAGAGGCTGGCTACCATTGGGAAGATGGCGGCCCATGTGGCCCACGAGGTGAGGAACCCGCTCTCGTCTATAGGGCTGAATGTGGAGCTGCTGCAGGAGGTGTTGTCATCGGTGATACCGGTTGGGGGGGCTGCTCCCGGGGGCGGTAGTGGCAGCGGCAGCGGCAGCGGCAGCGATGGAACCGGCGATGATGGGGAGCTGTTGGGTACAGACGTAGATGTGAGCGAAATTAGGGAAGATGCCGCCAATATTCTCAATAGTATCCATGTGGAGGTGGAGCGACTGGCTGAAGTCACGGAGAGCTACCTCTGCCTGGCCAGATTGCCGGGTCCAGTGCTGGGTGAGGAGCTTCTTGAAGAGGTAATGGCAGACTTGGTTGGACTGTTGAAGCCGGAGTTGGACGCAAGGAAAATCCGGCTGGAGCTTAGACTCTCTCACCGGGAACAGATAGGGGTTAGGTGTGATGAGAATCAGTTGCGGCAGGCCCTCATCAATATTATCAGGAATGCCATGGAGGCGATGGAGGGCAGGGATGCTGATGAGCGGGTGCTCACCGTTGAGACTTTTAGAGTAGAGGATGGAACAGCATGTATCAGCATCAGTGACTCTGGAATGGGCATGACGGAAGAGCAGCAGGAGAGGATCTTCGAGGCATTCTATAGCACCAAGGCGAAAGGGACTGGGCTGGGACTGGCCCTCACCCAGCACATTGTGGAGGAGCACGGAGGGCGCATACAGGTGAACTCCCAGCTCAACCGGGGTACTACGATCCAGATATATCTGCCTGCAATCCCACACGAATCAAAGCTTGATGAGCTGGTATGAGTCATTTTATTGAAAGTGTTCTTTTGTATGTTCCCTCCCTGCCTCACTGCCTGCATACATGCTTGGCTTGGCAGAGCGTGGCTTGGCAGTGCTGCACTATTGTTGGCATGGGTTTGACTAAAAATGGCACGATTGAGACTGGTTACTTTTAACATTAAGGTGGGAGTTGAGACAGATACTGAGGCAGTTGCCAGGGCAATTGCGAGCTTGTCTCCTGATATTCTTGCCATGCAGGAGGTGGGGAGCAGTTGGATAATGGGGGATGGCAAACGTCAGACAGAGTGGATTGCCCAGAAGACAGGGCTTCCACATTGGGTGTTCTCTCCAGCCCTTGTCGTAAAACAGGATGGGATTGGCAGGCCAGTTGCAGGTTTTGGGGTTTCCATTCTGAGCAGATGGCCTCTCTCCAGAGTGCAAACCATCAAGTTATCGAGCATCACTGATGAACAGAGAATTTTGGTTCTCGGACAGATTGAAGTTCCTGCCATAGGGCAAGTAACTCTTGCCAATACCCACCTGTCATTTAAAGAGCCGGATAGGGTAAAACAGGTTCAGGAGGTTAAGGATGAATTGTCCAAGCTCCAGACGCCAATTGTTTTCTTTGGTGATCTTAATGATGTCCCTGGATCATACACCATCAATGAGTTGGAGAGCCTCCTGTACAATCTGCACAGATCTCATTTGAAGGGCGGTGCCTTGAGCACCTATCCTACGCCAATAGCTACAGGAGCGGCTTCCCGGGATTATGCAAGGTGGATTGACCACATCATGATCAATCATGTCGGCTCCTGGGAGAAGATCGAACTATGGGTGGCGAAGTCATCCCTCGCTTCTGACCATTGGCCGTTGGTTGCGGATTTGTATTATTAATTGGGGATTGATTAGAGCAATCAGGGGTGGGTATCCAAGTATTCTTTTGCTGACTTTAAGTCTTTCCAGGTATCAGCTTTGAATCGCTTGTTGTTTGCCGACAACAAATCATCCAGCGAATGGGTAATCATTACCGGGCATCCCATAAATGAAAACCATTGCCCCCTGATGTTATCAATGGGATAGTTGATTTTTCGCAATAGGGCTGTTGCTGGTGCCAAACCGAACCCCAGAATTATTTTAGGTTTGATTATGGTAATCTGTTCTGTCAGCAGATTTGTACAAGTTATTATTTTTGCAATATTATAGCTTTCAGTATAGTTATGTGAACACTTTAGTACAGCTGTTGTATAAACTTGGTCCATATTGATTTGAATCGCTTTAAGCATGTTAGTCATTAACTTTGCTTGTATATGATTCATAATCATGGACGAAAATTGATTTTTTGTTTGTTCGAACTGTGGTTTATCTAATAAAATCAAAATTGGGGGATAATCTGTGTTTCCTTCTCCCATTATAAATTGATAAGAACCTGATTCCTGTTTATCATCGCAACAATTACTGCAAAAATTATCAATTTTAGAATGCAGGTATTCTAAAGCCCGCTTATTATCAGGTATTTCTTGCTTGTCCCATACTTTCACCGAACCAGTGGAGCTAGTAGTGGAGGTAGTGGTTTTACCAGTTGACAGACCTGGCTGGTTGGATGGATTGGCATCGTTGGTCACGGTGCTGTTCATTGGGGTTGATGGAGTATGGGGAGTAGCCTGGGTGCTCAGCCAGGTTGTAGGTGGGGCTTGCTCCTCTTCTCTGCCTGGGTAGTCCTGAGCGGTGATAGGCTGATCTGACTGGTTGCCCTGATTGAGTCCCAGTGCGCTCATGTCAAAGCTTGAACATGATCCTGATTCTGTATCTAAACCCTCGATTCCGCTCTCTTTCAGGGCTGTCAGATATGAGATTCCACTTTTGATGAGAGCGTGAAGTTGCGAAAGAAAGGGTTCAGTGAAGTTTGGTAATTGGTGCTTCATTGGTCCTGAATTATCCAGATATATGGTTTGGGGAAGCCGGAGCCAGTCTGGATGCCCCATAGGTTAATATGTGGTCTGCAAGGGACGCCTTGGTGTCGGAGATGCCTTGGGGGGGCTTGTTGTCGGCTTTATCATCAATTATGTAGATGGTATTATAATCGCTGCCGAACACGGTTGATTCTTTGTCTACCGTATTGAGAACAATCAGGTCGCAATTTTTCGACCGCAACTTTTGGGTGGCGATGTTGATAACCTGCCCCATGTCGCTGCTCTCATCTTCGGCAGCAAACCCTATGACTACTGGTGGCTTGTTGGGCCTTCTACATAAATCAGCCAGGATGTCGTCGTTTTCAACCAGCTCAATCCGAGTGGGGTTCCGGTCGCCTGTTTTTTTAATTTTGCTTTGAGAGAAGGATGCGGGTCTCCAATCGGCGACTGCGGCAGTCAGGATGGCCATGTCGGATCCCGGCGCCATCTGCATGGTGGCCTGGTGCATCTCTCGGGCAGTTTTGACCTGGATTACCTTCACACCATCAGGTGGCTCAAGGGCGGTAGGTCCAGAGACCAAGGTCACCCTGGCGCCCCGCCGTTTTGCTTTGAGGGCTAAGGCGTACCCCATTTTTCCCGATGACATGTTGCTCAGAAAGCGCACATTGTCGATGGGCTCCTGGGTAGGTCCAGCATTGATGAAGATGGAGCGGCCAGCCAGATCCTGGGGTGTTACTGCCGCAATGACTGCTTCGGTGATGGTCTCAATCCGTGGTAGTCGGCCTGAGCCCGATGTGCCGCAGGCCAATTCGCCAGATTCGGGCTGTACGATGCTATATCGTGGCAGAGCCGCCAGTGTGGAAAGGTTCCTCTGCACAAGGGGGTTCTCCCACATGTTGGTGTTCATTGAGGGGGCGATGACGATGGGGCATCTGGCGACCAGGAGGAGGGTGGTCAACAGGTCATCGGCCATGCCAGCAGCATGCCTGGCAAGAAAGTCGGCGGTTGCTGGTGCTATCACTGCTACCTGGGCTGCGGTGGCTGTCTCGATATGGGGTATCTTGGATTCAGAACCCAGGTTGAACATATCTACGGCAACAGGTTTATGGCTGAGGGACTGGAATGTGAGGGGAGCTACGAACTCTGTGGCGCCCTTGGTCATCACTACTTGAACGTCAAAACCGGCCTTATCTAAACTTCGCAGCAACTCCACTGCCTTGTAAACAGCGATTCCCGCTGTCACCCCCAGTATTGCTCTGATTTTTTCCATCGATTAATCCTTGAGTGCTCAGGTCCAGTTTCGGAGGATGCGAGGGGCCTCTCTGGGTACCTGCAGGAAGATGCAGCAGGTAACCACTGTGAAGGGAGAAGCTAGCAAGCGGAGGGGGCGCTGTCAAGACGAGTGGCGAGTGGAATGTGGAAAGTGGCAAGTAGGAGCAGGGGTGCAGGTGCAAGGGGCGAATGGCGAAGGGCGAGGGGCGAGGTTGACCAGCACGCACAGGGGCACAGCATGCCTCATAGGTTTTCTTCTAAGGCAGTTTAAGTTCGGAAACTGTTTGGGCGTGTTGGGTGCACCGCTAACGAAGGGCACGGCATGCCGTGCCCCTACAGGTGTTGGGAGGGTGAGTGGGGTGGGAGGTGTAGCGCCAGACCCAAATCGCAACAGACGTGATAGGGCGCTTGAGGGCTTGGTGGTATGAAATTGAAGCTTAACAGAACACACATACGGCATGCCGTGCCCACAGGGGGTGGGAGGGAGGTATTGGGTGAGGGCGACATGGAGTCCTGGAGGGCGAGCGCCGCTCGCCCCTACATAGGAGAAGAGAGCGCGGGAAGTCGAGTAAACCACAAAAAAAGAAGAGGGGAGAGTTTGTGTCTCTCCCCTCTTAACAGGGATATGAATTAGGGGTATTTACACCATCTCAGTTGGTGGTTTCCTCAAACTCCGCATCAACCACATCATCCGAGTTCATGTGTGAAGTGTCACTCCCATTGCCTGCACCATCTGCTCCCGGATTGCTCCCAGCCTGGGTGTCAGCGGCCTGCTTATACATGGCCTCCGCCATCTTGTGCTGGGCATTCTGCAATTCTTCCATAGCGCTTTTGATGGTTGCCGTATCTTTACCCTTCAGAGCTTCACGGATCTTGCTGATGGAGTTCTCAATGGCAGTGCGATCACCATCATTGATCTTGTCTTTGTTTTCAGCCAGGAACTTGTCTGCATTGTAGGCAGCGGCTTCGGCACTGTTGCGGGTATCGATCTCATCTTTTCGCAACTTGTCATCAGCCTCGTGAGCTTTGGCTTTGCTGACCATCTCATTGATCTGCTCTTCGGACAGACCAGATGAGGCGGTGATGGTTATGCGCTGCTCTTTGCCCGTGGCTTTATCCTTGGCCGAAACATTCACAATGCCGTTGGCGTCGATGTCGAAGGTGACCTCAATCTGGGGAATGCCTCGGGGTGCTGGCGGAATCCCATCTAGGGTGAAGTTGCCCAGGGTCCGGTTATCGCCGGCCATGGGGCGTTCGCCTTGGAGAACGTGGATTTCAACGCTAGTCTGGCTATCTGCGGCAGTTGAGAACGTCTCACTCTTCCGGTGGGGAATCGTGGTGTTCCGTGTAATCAGGGTGGTCATAACGCCACCAAGGGTCTCAATGCCCAGAGACAGGGGAGTAACATCCAGAAGCAGGATATCCTTTACCTCACCGCTGAGCACACCTGCCTGAACCGCTGCGCCAAGTGCGACCACTTCGTCAGGGTTGACACCTTTGTGGGGCTTGCGACCAAAGAAATCTTCAACCATCTCCTGTATCTTCGGAATCCTGGTGGAACCGCCAACCAGGATAACCTCATCAATCTCTTTGGGGCTTTTCTTGGCGTCAGCCAGGGCCCGCTTGCACGGCTCCAGGGTCCGCAGGAACAGATCATCACACAGTTGCTCAAGTTTGGCTCTGCTCAACTTGGTGTTCATGTGTTTTGGACCAGAGGCATCCGCAGTCAGGAACGGCAAATTGATAGTGGTCTCGGTGGTGCTTGACAGCTCGAATTTGGCAGCTTCGGCAGCACCTTTGAGCCGCTGGAGGACCATCTGGTCCTTCGAAACATCAATCCCTTCCAGCTTCTTGAACTCAGCAACCAGGTAGTCGATGATCCTTTGATCAATATTGTCACCACCCAGGTGGGTATCACCGTTGGTGGCAATGACTTCAACCACGTTTTCGCTGACTTCCAGGATGGAAATATCGAAAGTTCCACCACCAAAGTCATATACCGCGATGGTCTCTTCTTTTTTCTTGTCCAGTCCGTAGGCGAGCGCTGCAGCGGTAGGCTCATTGACGATCCGGCGCACATTAAGCCCGGCGATCTTGCCGGCATCCTTGGTGGCCTGCCGCTGGCTGTCGTTGAAGTATGCGGGCACAGTGATAACCGCTTCAGTGATCTTTTCACCTAAATATGCTTCCGCTGCGCTCTTAAGCTTTTGGAGAATCTTGGCAGAAATCTCAGGGGGTGCGTAACTCCTGTTGCCCACCTTGACCGCCACGTCACCGTTATCGGCTTTAGCGACTGTAAACGGCACCATCCCGGTTTCTTCGCTTACTTCGTCGTATTTGCGCCCCATGAATCGCTTTATTGAAAATATTGTGTTCTGAGGGTTGGTGATGGCCTGTCGTCTAGCAATCTGGCCTACCAAAGTGTCATCCTTGTCAAAGGCTACAACAGATGGAGTAAGGCGTGCCCCCTCTTCATTGACGATTACCTTGGGCTCCTTGCCCTCCATGATGGCAACAACCGAATTGGTGGTTCCAAGATCGATTCCAATTATCTTGCCCATTGTGACTCCTTACCTGATACAAAATACAAATCGAATTTTATGTGGCATTGTAATTTTCAGTTTGCCCCATGGGTCAACTGAACCATGACCAATATCCAGTGAATCTCATCTAATCATCGTATTTTGATAGTCAAGGCAAAAAGTACCCCACCAACACCCTAGTAGTTCCTATGAAATGTGCCTGGTAATAGCTGTCAGTCACTTGCAATTGGCATGGGTTTTTCTCTGTCTGGGGCCGAGAGCATTTGGTTAGCTGTCTTGTGCTCGCCGAGATGGAAAATTCAGGTCTCCAAAACTTGGAATACCTCTTGAGGTTATGGTACCAACTAATCAAGTATGTGTTGTATCCCGCCCGGGATTGCCATGAGCTGTTTTGGCCATAACCGGCAGTCATGAAACAACATGCTAAAAACCATGATTAATAAAAATGGGGTTTGAGTTGACTAGCGCTCCTTTATCGTCTGAACTGCAAAAGTTATTTGTAGCTGCTAAAGATATTGCCACTAATGCTGGGCGAGACAGCACCAGTTGTGACCTGCTGATGGCCATGCTTTTATATCCCAATGACGCGTTCCATATACTGCATGAGCAGGGTGTGGATTTGGAAGAATTAGTTAATAAACTGAAAGAATCTAAGCCTGTTCGAGATGCAAGTGCTAAAGATTTGGAGCGTGAAGTACGACAGATGGCTGGAGCATGTGGGGCAATTGCGGCTGAGCCAACTCATTTGTTTTCAGTGTTATTACGAAATAAAGCTTCATTTGCGAGAACAATTTTAGAATCTATTGGCCTTGATTCACGGGAACTTTGGAATGCTATCTTAATAAACAATACTGGTTCATCCTTGCTTCCAAGGACTGCTCGGGCTTCTTTCAACGCTGGCAGGCATTATGGCCTGGTTGACCGATCAGTTGGCGGGCCTGTTGGGACTGGGGCGACTAGTGGCCCTATGGTGGCTGCGGTGACTACCAGAGTGATGAACGGTAACCATTTAAAGAATCCGGTCTCGCCAGCAAGAGAGAGCTCGCCGCCAATTGTTGCCAGACCTGAACCTGATAGGCCCATCAGCTCGGCACAAACGCAAGATAAGGACCAGTCCCGAAATAATCCATTTTTATTATCGGCCACTGACTTCCCGGTGCTGACTGCCATAGGTAAAAATCTCACTCAGCAGGCAGCAGATGGCATGCTCGATCCGGTGGTGCATCGGGATGACGCTATCGAACAGATACTGGATATTATCAGCAAACGTCGTTCAAATAATCCCTGCCTGATTGGGGATTCTGGTGTTGGAAAGACCGCTATTGTTGAGGGACTGGCCATCCAACTGGTACGTGAACATGCCACGAATAAGGCTAGAGACGGTGCCAATCCAACAGTAATTATTGCAATAGAATCTGGTTCTCTTTTTGCTGGTACTTACTTGCGAGGCAGTCTTAACGAGCGCATTACCGCTTTACGTGCAGAAGTTAAGAAAGGTGATGGAAAAATCATTATCTTTTTTGACCAGATCCATGCTCTGCTTGGAGCTGGAGATTCAAACTCCAACTATGCAGATGCAATAATTGAGCTGAAATCCGCCCTCTCTCAGGGAGAGTTCCCTTGTATTGGCATAACCACCCCAGAAGAATATCAAAAATATGTGGAAATGGATCCAAGCCTGGCTCGGGCCTTTGAACCCATCTTCATCAATGAACCTTCATGTGATGAAGCATGCGATATTTTGAATAGCCTTCTGCCCAAGTATGAAGCCCACCATGGGATTAAGATAAATGGCGAGAGCGCCAGCCTGGCTGTTCGCCTCACCTCTCGGTTTCTCCCCGAGAGATCCTTGCCTGAGAAAGCCATATCTGTTGTAGATCTGGCAGCAGCGAGGGCATCAAGGCGCAAAAAAGAGGTGCTTGAGCCCAGTATGATAGGGGAGGTTGTGGCCAGTCAGATTAATGTGCCCGTTGAAAAGCTGCTCATGTCTGACGAGGACCACCTGTTGAACATGGAAGCGTGGATTGGGCAGCGTCTGATTGGGCATAAAGAAGAAGTGTCGGCCATCGCCCGGGCGGTTCGGCGCAATCAGGTCGGTTTTCGTGGTAAACGCCCCATCGGCTCCTTTCTGTTCCTTGGGTCTACGGGTGTGGGTAAGACAGAATGTGCCAAGGTTCTGGCTGAGTTTCTCTTTCACGATCGTAACTCTCTTACCCGTATTGATATGAGCGAGTATATGGAATCGCACTCAGTTGCCCGGTTGATAGGTGCTCCTCCAGGATATATCGGCCATATGGAGGGTGGGCAATTGACCGACGTGGTCCGTCGGAGACCATATCAGCTTATTTTGTTTGACGAGATTGAGAAGGCCCACTCGGATGTCTTGAATATCCTCCTGCAAATACTTGAAGAGGGTTGCCTGACAGATGCGAGAGGCAAGACCGTGGATTTCTCTAACACCTTGATAATTCTGACCTCCAATTTAGGTGCTGCCCATTTCAAGCGACCGGCCGTTCCAAGGAATGTGGGATTTGTGCCGATGGCCGGGGGAGAAGGTGGGGCTGTTGGCTACGGTCACTCCGGTCTGAATTCTACAGGCCATTGGGGATCGCCAGCCGATAAGAACAGTATGCGGGAAAGGGTGTTTCAGGATGCAAAGGCAGCCCTTTCACCCGAATTATGGAATCGCTTTGATGACAAGCTGCTGTTTTTCCCGCTTGCACCCAGCGAAATAATTGATATTTGCAGCTTGCTGTTAAGCAGCAGCAAGAAACAATTGTTCAGTGAAAAACAGATTGATCTGATTATTGACGAGGGGGTTCCCGAGTGGCTGATGAACCATGGCGGATATGAGCCAGAGTTGGGTGCAAGACCACTGCGAAGAGCGATAAATCAACATCTTGAAGCTCCTCTGGCTGAACTGATCCTCTCCAATGCTGTCCAGCCTGGCGATGTTGTTAAGGTGTGCACACAAGAGCCCTTGGCCCCGGATGTTGCCCGAATGCGCTTGTCAGGTGATCTTACCGCCTCTCTCAATACCTCACCTCAAGAATGCTTGATATTCCAACGTGCCCTCATATAAGATGGCCTGGTTTACTTCATGGCTTGGGTGTATTTGCGCTACCTTCGGCCCCTTTCGGCAGTTAGTCATGTCTTGGTGCATTGGGCTTCTGCATGTGTTCGCATGCCCCTGTGTATGTACGTACGCCTGCACGCTTCAGCAAGACAAGCAGTTTGCAGATTGCAGCTCAAGCTGAGCAACCATGTGAATCTTTTTCAATTGGCTCACCGATGCGTATTTTCGTCTAATAAAAAATAGTTGCAGGGTGACCATAAAGAGCATGAGGCTAAAAATGACTGGAAAACCAACGGGGTTGCCTGATCTACCGTGTGAACCGGTAGAAGTGGCCAAGAAAAAATTCAACCTTGGAATCTGGGGATTTGCCTTTGGGTATTTTGCCTGTTACCTGCCGTACAGTGCAATGACCAAGGCCATATCTCAACCTGGACTTCTTAAGGGCATGGATGGGATGGGGTTTGATGGTTTTGCCCTGCTGCCTTGGACAGCGTTGGCCTCCATGTTTGGTATGTTTGTGGTGATCACCAGCCTGGGTTGGTGGAAATATGCTGGAAAGAAGACCATTTTCGGGGTCCGTGTTCCATTCCCCAACAAGTGGACTTTCTTCTCCGGCCTTTGTACTGCTATGATCGTTCCCACAACTACTCTTGCTTATACTTTTGATGGGTTATCTATTGTCTTCATGATGTTATTGATGCGTGGTGGTGTTCTTATCATCGCTCCTATCGTGGATTTTGTTTCTAAGCGTAAAGTAAGGTGGTTCTCATGGGTCGCACTTGGTTTAAGCTTCAGCGCACTGTTGATTTCACTTCTTGATAACAAAAATTATGCAATTACAGTCATTGCTGCTTTTGATGTTTTTTTCTATCTGCTCTCATACTTCATCAGGCTCCGGTTCATGAGCCGACTCGCCAAGTCCGAAGACGACAATGCAATGCGACGTTACTTCGTTGAAGAGCAGATGGTGGCTACTCCGATGCTGGTTCTGGCCCTCAGCACCATCGGCATCATCGGCGGTTTGGCGGGAGATGTTCCTGGGGCCAGTTGCGGTCTTAGTCTACACTCTACCACATTCAACTTCCTGGCTATTGCCAGGACTGTCTCCTGTGGATTCACACATATGGTTAGTCAAGGTTATCTGCCGTATGCGATCATCATCGGTCTGCTCTCCCAGGGAACGGGTGTCTTTGGTGGGCTGATTCTACTGGATAAGAGGGAAAACTCCTTCTGCGTACCGGTTAATCGTGCTGCCAGCATTCTGGCTGGAATTCTTGCCAGCTATATCTCGTTGATTATATTCCCTGACGCCAAGGCTCCAGCGACTACACAGTTAGTAGGAGCGATCATCATTATCGCGGCCATTCTGGTTCTCTCGCTCCCCCCACTGCTGGAGCGTCGAAAAGCTGTTGCTCTGGCTGCCCTGGAGTGTGAGCCTGAGCCAGGTGCTCCATATCCGGCATTAGGTTCAGCCGCTGATATTGATGAGAACCGGCAAACAAAGTAGGGTCGATTTTCATGGAACATGTGTGGGAATTTTTCGGCAGTATTGATTTAAAGACTGTCGGTATTGTCTCCCTGCGCATTGTGCTCACTGTAGCGCTGGCGCTGGTAGCGACACGGATCATGTCTGCTGTGATCCACCGATGGCTGGACAGGATATCACCGGCTAAGGGGGGCACCAATGAGTGGTACCAGCGGGTTGCCACCCTTGCCGGCGCTGGCCGAAGTTTTGGCAATGTTCTGGTATGGACCATAGCCGTCCTTGTCATACTCTCGTTGGTGGGGCTCAATATCGGCCCCATCCTGGCAGGTGCAGGTATTGCGGGTGTGGCCCTGGGCCTTGGGGCCCAGCACCTTGTTCGTGACATCCTCTCCGGGATCATAATCCTTGTGGAAGATCAGTTTACAGTAGGTGATGTGATCTCAATAGCCGGGCTTTCAGGAACCGTAGATTCCATAAACTTGCGCAGGACCGTCTTGCGGGATGTAAGCGGGAATGTTCATGTGGTCCCTAATGGTAAGATTGAGACGGTTACCAACATGACCAGGGATTGGTCGGTGGCTCTTGTGGATGTGGCGGTCGCTTATCGGGAGAATACAGAACGGGTGATTGCCCTCTTGTATAAGATAGGTGAAGAGATTGCCGCTGACCGTAAATTTGCTGAAAATATCCTTGAGCCTCTGGAAGTGTCGGGTGTGCAGGAGTTGGCCGAGGCGGCGGTGATCATCCGGTGTCGGTTCAAGACAAAGCCTGGTACCCAGTGGGCTCTTGCCAGGGAGTTCAGGCGCCTGGTTCAGCGTTACTTCAGTGCTGAAGGGATTGAAATTCCCCTCCCACGCTTGTCTGTTTATATGCGTAATGATGAAGCCGGGCTGTTTGCTGGGGCGGGTAAAAGTCCGTATAAGCCTGGTGGAAATAAACTCGCCGGTGGAGATGGCTCACATTTGTCGGGTATTGTTGGATGATGGTATCGTATTGTCCTCCCATTCCTAAGGTTTTTAACGATTTCGGCTGCGGCAGGGTTCCGTCTGAATCGGCACAGCAGCAATGGCCGGATTGTTCACCAAATTATCTTCCTGCCTGAGATTGCTATTGCGAATAGCGCCCTCATGTGATATTGACGATGCGCTTTGGCGTATGTTGTGCGGCTGCACCAGTGGTTGGTGTCCGCACGAGTATCCCCAACACACACGTTGCCGCCGGAGAGGTTGTTCGAGAGGGCAGTTGATGTCCCCGAAGCTCTCCAAGTGTGGCGGCACCGGAGGAAAAGAGACATGGAAACTGTAACCACTCCAATCGTAGCGCAAGCTGCAAACAATCCTGCCGTCAATGGCGGTGCTGCCGTTGTTGAAACCGCAGAGCAGGCTTCTCCAGGGCAGATCAGCATGAGGGCCCTCCTGGAAGCAGGTGTTCACTTCGGCCACCAGACCAAGCGGTGGAACCCCAAGATGAAGCCCTATATTTATGGGGCACGCAACGGAATCTATATCATCAACCTCCAGCACACGGTCGAGGGCTTCAAGTCTGCCTACAATTTCGTGAACAGGCTCGTGTCCAAAGGCGAGTCCATTCTTTTTGTGGGCACCAAGAAGCAGGCCCAGGAGATCATGGTGGAAGAAGCTGACAGAGCTGGTCAGTTCTATGTGGTCAATCGGTGGCTTGGCGGTATGCTGACCAACTGGGAGACTATCCGTGCCAGCATTGAGAAGCTCAGGACCTTCGAGCGTATGAAGGAGGATGGTACCTACCTGAGGCTCCCCAAGAAGGAAGTCACCCAGCTTGAGAAGCTCCGTGAAAAGCTTGACCGGAACCTGAGCGGTATCAAGGGCATGGAAGGTCTGCCTGGTGCCCTGTTTGTGGTTGATCCCAAGAATGAGCGTATTGCGGTACAGGAAGCGAATAAACTCGGTATTCCCGTTATCGCCATTGCAGATACCAACTGTGATCCTGATGTGATCGACTATGTGATTCCTGGCAACGATGATGCGATCAGGGCGATTCGTCTGTTTGCATCCAGAATCGCTGACGCCTGCATTGAGGGCAAGCAGATGGCCAGACAGCGTGTCGCTGATCAGAAGGTCGCCAGTCAGCAGAATGCGGGAGCAGAGGCTGTGGGAGCCGGT
Organism: uncultured Myxococcia bacterium; assembly: GCA_964477705.1. GTDB lineage: Bacteria > Myxococcota_A > JAVEVO01 > JAVEVO01 > CAYZFJ01 > CAYZFJ01. Next base: position 19,202 of record CAYZFJ010000005.1, read on the forward strand.
GGAGCCGAGGTCGAGGTGGTGGTGCGTGGTCGCAAGCACGAGGCGCGGGATAAGAAATAATAATACCGTCAAGGACGCTGGATGGGGTCGGGGGCACCCCATCTTCTTGATGGATAAAACTCATATATTGTTGTTCTGAATGATGACAGTCAGTGGGTGACGGTGCCATGGCTGATTGATCTCGGAGTGAGGACTGGAGGTTATTCAAATGGCTATTGATGCAAAACAGGTTATGGAACTACGTGAGCGCTGTGGAGCAGGTGTTCTGGACTGCAAAAAGGCGCTCGCTGAGACAGACGGGGACGTTGAGAAGGCAGTCGAATTGCTCCTGAAAAAGGGAATTGCTGCTGCAGCCAAGAAGGCAGGTAGGATCGCCAGTGATGGTTTGATTTATGCTTATATTCATCAGGGTTCAAAAATTGGTGTTCTCGTTGAAGTGAACTGCGAGACCGATTTTGTGGCCAAGACAGAGGGCTTTAAGGCTTTTGCCAATGACATCTGTCTCCAGATTGCAGCTAACAATCCTCTCTTTGTGAACGCCGAAGATGTGGATGCAGCCCTGGTCGCCAAGCAGCGTGAAATCTTTACCGCCCAGGCTCAGGAGACTAAGAAGCCTGCTCCTGTCATCGCCAAGATTGTTGATGGCAAGGTGGCCAAATGGCTCAACGAGGTCTGTCTGCTGACCCAGCCTTTCCTGAAGGATACGGAAAAGACGGTTGACGAAGTCCGCAAGGAGCTAATCGCCAAGTTGGGCGAGAATGTGGTCATTCGTCGATTTGTCCGGTATGAGCTGGGTGAAGGAATCGAGAAGCCTGTTAAGGCCGACTACGCTGATGAAATTGCCAAGATGACCGAGGGTAAGTGAAGTAAATGACCAAGGAAGAGCAGTCCTCCGGTGGTTTGCCTCTGGACGGCGAGAGCGACAGTAACTGTAATTGTGGGCGCGGGTGTGGTGGTGGTGGTGGTGGTGGGCTGTCGTCAGAGCAGGGCAAAACTGATCAATCTGCATCTTGTGGCAACTCTGGTGACGTGGGAGGGGAGGGGTTGCCATACAAGCGTGTGCTGCTCAAGTTGTCTGGGGAGGCGCTGATGGGCAATACCAAGTATGGCATCTCTACAAGTGTCATCAACGGTATCGCCGAGCAAATCAAAGAGGTGCATGACCTGGGTGTTGAGCTGGCGCTGGTTATAGGCGGGGGAAACATTTTCCGTGGTGTCTCCGCTGCTTCTGAGGGCATGGATCGGGCAGCCGGTGATTATGTGGGCATGCTGGCCACCACCATTAACGCCCTGGTGTTTCAGGAAGCTCTGGAGAAGGTTGGGGTTGATAGCAGGGTGATGTCTGCCATCGAGATGAAGCAACTGGCCGAGACCTATATCAGGCGACGGGCAGAACGCCATCTGGAAAAGGGCAGAGTGACTATCTTTGCTGCAGGAACAGGTAACCCCTTTTTTACAACGGACACTGCCGCCGCCCTTAGAGCTCTTGAGATTCATGCGGAGTTGCTGGTAAAGGCAACCAAGGTGGATGGGGTTTATGACAGTGATCCTATGAAAAATCCTTCTGCCAGGAAATATCGGCAGCTCCGCTATATGGACGTGCTTAAGCAGAACCTGAAGGTTATGGACTCCACCGCAATATCCCTTTGCATGGAGAACAATCTGCCCTTGTGTGTTTTTAATATCAACAGACCCGGTGGCATTAAAGCTGCTCTTTCAGGCCAAAACGTTGGGACCGTGATATCGGGCGGAACTGATTCCAGAACCGTCTTCGAAGACGAGGCGGACCATACGGAATCGTAGGGAGTACGTAAAATGGTTAACGACCTCCTCGATGATCTACAGATCAATTTTGAAAAGACAGTTGAAGCCCTCAAGAGGGAGTTGGGCAAGGTCAGGACAGGACGGGCCAGTCTGAACATCCTTGATGGAATCAGGGTGGATTATTATGGCACGTCTACGCCTCTCAATCAGGTGGCTGCGCTGGCTGTGGCAGATCCCAGGCTGATTACAATCAAGCCTTGGGAACGGAATATGATCAGTGCCGTAGAGAGGGCGATTATTCAGGCTGACTTGGGAATTAACCCTTCCAATGACGGTGAGCTTATCCGGCTGCCTATTCCGCCTCTAACCGGGGAGAGACGCAAGGAATTGGTCAAGCTGGTGAAGAAGGCGGGAGAAGATGCCAAGATTGGGCTTCGCAATCATCGTCGTGATACTAATGACCTACTGAAGGTGGCTGAAAAGGATGGGGATATCTCCGAGGATGAGATGAATCGGGGACTGAAGAGGGTCCAGGAGCTGACCGATGAATGGGTCAAGAAGGTCGATGATAACGTGGCGAAGAAAGAGAAGGACGTTCAGGAAGTCTGAGTTTTTTTTGCCAAGAGTATGGTCGCCCGGGCCTAAATTCATGGCCTGGTGTTTATAATCGCCTGCCTTCTTCTCATAAACGATTCCTAAACCTAGCTTGTCCTTTCTCCTCTGAAGCCCTGTCTTTCTCCTGTTATGCTCATTAACCTGCTCTGTAACGTCCTGCATTTTGTTGTGGAGAATGCCATGTTTATCGGAGCCCATGAATCAGTGGCGGGCGGGCTTGAGAATGCTGTTGAAGCTGCCCGCAAGGATCTGTGCCAGTCTTTGCAGATTTTTGTTAGACCAAACCGTCGCTGGAATGCTTCGTCGCTGACTGACCAGGAGGTGATTCGCTTTCGGGCGGCCATGGTTGATGCGGGGCTTGTAGGGCGGGTTGTGGCCCATGATATTTATCTGGTTAATCTGTCGTCCATGGATGAAGAGGTGCGACAAAAGAGTCTGCTTGTTCTGGATGATGAGCTCACTCGGTGTGAGCGGCTTGGGGTGAGTGCGCTCATATTTCACGCTGGCAGCCCCAGGGAGATGGGTGAGGAGTGGGGGCTCAGGACCTTGGCTGCTAATCTGGACAGCATTTTGAAGAAGCGGGTTGAGGCCGGGAGTCTGGTTGGTAGTGGGCGCGGAGGTGTCGGGGAGGCGGGGATGGGGATGGGACATGCAGGTGGGGTTGATGCAGTGACCCTGTGCGTGGAGAATTCGGCGGGGCAGGGGGCTTCTCTGTGTAACACCCTTGAATCCATTGCCGCCTTGCTAGGATTAATGGAATTTGGGGACCATATGGGGGTATGTATCGACACCTGTCATGCTTATGCTGCCGGATACAAGCTCGATAGTCATGATGGCTGGCTGGAGTTTATGGATCAATTGGGAACCCTGGTTGGGCTCCATCGGGTCAAGCTTTTTCATCTTAATGACAGCAAGGGTACCATGGGCTCCAGAGTGGACCGTCATGCCCCCATTGGTGAGGGAAATTTGGGGATAGAGACATTCCGCCGCATTTTGAATGATTCCCGGTTAACTCATCTACCTGGAATACTTGAGACACCGGGCGATCAGGCCGGAGAGACACCATACCGGCGAGAAGTGGAATTGCTGCGGTCTCTTCGGGGTTGAACAATGAACATGATGGTAAAGGGATAGGATGATGAATGTTCCAAAACTTATTGTCCAGGGCTTGAAGCTGGCTGCTTCGCTGCCTTCCCTGGTATTGTTCGTATTTGCCGGGCAATTCTGTATGGTGGAGTTGTTTGACCGAATCCCCGGGTTGGTTTTGGGAAAAGAATTCGATCCGTCTTCTATTCAGACGGTGGAGGGGATGAATAGCTTTGTTGAAGCTTTTCAGGCGCGGCTACTTTTGACAGGTGAGGTAAATTGGCCGCTGGTTCTGAAGATTATGGGGATACTGCTGCTGGTTTTTATTATTCTTACTGTTGTTCGAACTGTAATTCTGGGAACCATGGGGAGCATTTTTCTTAAGGGTGCCTCCATTCGGTTGCTGGCTTCGGTTAAGGAGACGTTCCCTGCTCTTTTTCCGCGCCTTGCAGCAGTGGGGTTGCTCCATGTGATTGCCACTCTTGTTCTTGGTGCCATATCATTGGCGGGGCTGAAGCTTGGCGGAGTGATGTCCGGAGGAGGTGCTGACGCTAGCGCTGGCGTTGGGGGTGCGGTTGCTCCCATGATCCAGTTTGTCGCAGCCTCTATTACCCTGATGGCTATTGCAGGGGCCATCATTGTTGAATTGCTGCGTCTCAGTATTATGGGGCATGCTGCTGTTTTTCGGGGCTTGGGCCTGGCAAAGGTTTTCCGTTTAGGTTTCTATTTCGTGGTGCGCAGTTTTGGCAGGCTGATGCAGGTTGGACTCTTCTTCCTGGGCATCTGGATAATGGTTATATTCTTCACTGCCTTCATGTTTGCTCCTTTGATTGGATCTGGTGAATTCGGAATGGCCCTGGCCGGGACTGTCATGACCATGGTTCAAGCATTTCTAGTAGTGGCAGGGTGGGGTGTTATCTCAGTCTTGGTGCGCCTGGCTCCTGGAGGGGCTGGTATTCTTGAGATGCTTAATGGTATGCGCTCTGCATCCCGGCTTCCTGATGTGGAGCAAGGGTTGAGTGATACTGTTCAGGCACCATCAGCTTTCATCTCTTTGCCGGAGAATGTCTTTCGACTCAGTGATGTAATTAACAAAGAAAGCCGCGCCCCGTTAACCCAGACAGTCCCCTCAATGGGAGAGTCATCAGACGACAACGCCCATAATCCATCTGATTCCTGACAGGGATGGTCCGGCTTGGCTGTATCTCGTGTTTCTTTTTCCTCCTTTGTTGATTTCATCTATTCGTCTATTTATTCATTCAAATAATCAAGCATTGGTGTGGTCATAATTTTCAAATAGTACCACCTTAGCCAGCTCGTTTCGAAGAGCCGTGCCCTTCCTCTCATATCAGGCGTCTATACGCGGCCATGCCCGTCCATCTGCTGTGGATAGTCTATTCTTCCATGACAACCAGGAATTATCTGTTGTCTGTGGAATGATTGGTTCAGGCTGGTGGGGTGAGTGTGGGGTAGCTGTTGGGGTGGGGTGGGGTTGGGCTTGACTTAGGCTTATGGGATACAATTTTTCGGAGATGAACATGAGACATGAGAGGTAATGAGCGGTGACTGAGCTTTCCCCCCCCTCTGTTAACAGGAAGGTCAGGTATGCGGCAGCTCCCATGGGCGGTACGGTTGTGCCTGCCATCATGGGAGTGGCTGGTATCGCTCTGTTGTTCATCCTGTGCCTCATGCCCATCCCGCCCTGGTGCCTTGACTTGATGGTGGCCGCCAACCTGGCAGTCTCTCTGGTCTTCCTTCTGGCCGGAATTTTCATGCAGCACCAAGCGCACTTTCAAAGTCTACCCGCCTGGCTCATGGGGATTACTGTTCTCAGGCTTGCCACCAACCTGAGCGTCACCAGGATGATTCTGGTTTCTGGTAATCCTGGTGCTGTTGTTATGGCTTTAGGTTCTTCTGTAGTTGCTGATGATGTGGTGATTGGATGGGTCCTGTTGGCTGCGCTCACTGTGATTCAGTTGCTCGTTACTACTCGTGGGACCGAAAGGATTGCTGAGGTGGCTGCAAGGTTTTCTCTGGACGCCCTGCCTGGAAGACAGCTTGCCATAGACGGAGACTTGCGGCGGGGGAGCATCTCCCATGAACAGGCACGCCGCCTTAGAGAACTGCTTGATCGAGAATCTCGCCTCTATGGTGGGCTTGATGGGGCTTCCAAGTTCATCAGGGGTGATGTGGTCGCTTCCATTGCCATGGTGATCATCTGCCTGGTGGGTGGTGTTCTGGTGGGTGTATTCAGATCTGGTTTGTCTTTGGGGAATGCATTTTACACTTACAGTCTTCTGGCGGTGGGTGATGGGTTGTCTGTGCAATTACCGGCCCTATTGGTCATGGTGGGCACGGCTCTGATTATTACGGGGCAGGGGGTGGGTGATTTTGGTCAGGATGGCACGAAGGGAAGGG
>CAYZFJ010000005.1:25094-28243 GCA_964477705.1 uncultured Myxococcia bacterium
TTTGGGGGGGGGGGGGGGGGGGTGTTTTGGGTAGGGGGGGAAGGGGGGAGGGGGTGGGGGGGGGGGGGGGGGGGGTAGGGCGGCAGTATCTTGGGATGGGGGGCGATGTGAGTGCAGGAGGGGTGATGCTGGCTATGCCAACTTTTCAGAAGGCCATAGGTGGTGCAGGTGGGATCATGGTGTTGGTTGGGTTGGTAACCGGGTTACCCTTGCTCCCATTTGCCGTTATAGGCGTGGTGCTGGGTGGGGTGGCGGTGGTCGCTAGGAGCTGGGCGGGGGCCTGGGCTGGGATGGGGATGGGGATGGGGATGGGGGGACGGAGGGGCGTTGTGAATATTGTTTGCGGATGGGTTGACAGGTGGAGGTGGTTATGGGGGATTAGTAGAAACAGACTGGAGGATTCAGCGGCCCTGGAATGGTCTGAGACAAGTTGGGGGCAGACCGACTGGGGGCGTAAACATGGTTATGTTGCACGAATCTTAGCTGCTTCGCCCAGTCAGGGGCAGATGGTGGAGAGTGCCCTGCGCAGAGTGTGGGATTGGTTTGGGTTAGAGCAGTTCCTTGAGTTGGGCTATGAGGTGATTCCCAGTGGGGACTATTACTCTTCTCAAGGCAGGAGGCGAAGACGCACAGTAGGGGGTACACAAGAGCAGGGCATACAAGTGTTTGGACAAATGGTGGTAGTGACATCGGAAGATACCTTCATCACCATAGGACGGAAAATTGAGGCTACAGTTCGTAAACAAGCCTCAAGAATCATTGGAATAGAGGCTGTGCACCGCTTATTGGAGCACCTCTCTTATCAGTACCCTAATCTGGTGCGTGAGGTGGTTCCTGGGAGAATCTCCGTGGCGTCTCTGACGGGGATTTTGCGGGAATTGCTTGCTGAGGGTTATCCACTGGTCAGTGTGCAATTGGTCCTTGAAGCACTGGCCATGTCTGCTGGACCAGGGGTGACTGATCGGCAAGGTATGAAGACTGTGACTAATGGGACAATCTTTAGCTCGGCGTGGATGCGGGATTACGAATCAGTCCGGCGTGGCCTCCGTGCGGTCCTGTGGCAGGAGCTGAACTGGGGCTGGGCTGGTGTTGGGGCTGGCAATGGCAGGGATGCTCATGGGGGGGGGAGCGCTCAAAGTAGTCCAGTCCCGCTCATTATGTTGGGAACCGATGCCGCATCCCTGGTAGCGGAGACAGCCGGATTCTACCAACCAGGGGTTGATGGATCTGCTCCCATTCCCATTTGTGGGGAGTCAATGGAGCAATTACTGGCCAGTTTTAAGGAGCTGGAGCGCCATGAGCTGGAGGATGGGAGGGCTGGCGTGAGGAGGACAATGAGCCCTGCCATATACGTGGACCGGCCTTTGCGTTATGTTCTCTCACGGTTGTTGCGGGAGCATGATGTGTGGTCTTTTCATGTGGTGGATGCCTCTGATTTGGAGCCTACTGCAGAAGTCTGTGTGGTTCACATGGTCGACTGAAAAAGCTATGAGTGGAAGGTTGAAGGAGAAAAATGGAGAGTGGTTTAGGGGTAATACAGAGGCAGGCTGCATAAGTTGGTTTTCCTTTTTCCTACTTCCCCCGTTTTCCCAATGTAGGCGGGTTGGGTGCACCGCTAACGAAGGGCACGGCATGCCGCATAGGTGTTCTTTTAAGGCAGTTTAATTTCACAAATTGTTTGGGCTAGTTGGGTGCACCGCTGGTAGCGCCGGCTTCCAACCGGCAAATCCCAATTTTCCCGAGGGTTCAGGGGAGCAGTATAGATCGGTGCACCGCTAACGAAGGGCACGGCATGCCGTGCCCTACAGGGGGTGGGAGGGATGTATTGGGGTGGGTGGGTGGTGGGGGGCCATACCTAAATCCAACAGGCCTTGCTCCGCTGTTATTTAGTCAACCCCATAAATCAGGATCCCCAGTATTGTTAAACCAGAGAGTAAACCAGCCATTATAGAAGCAATGATGAGCAACCATGTCTTGTTTTGAGAACCTGTAATAGGTTTGATTAAACGCCGCAGGTTTGTGCAGATGACGGCTGCAACTCCACCTGCTGGCCCCGTCTTTGGTGCCGTATGCTCTAACGACCTGACCACCAGAGCCGGAAGAGAGAAGGTGGCAGACGGTGAATTGCAGTAAGAACGAGTCTCCCATGGGTTGTTGACCATAAAACGGAAATCGGCCAATGCGATCACGTCACCATGGGCTAGGAGCTTGCGGTTATGGCCCCACAGCCATCGCCTTCCGTTCAGGCGTGCTCTTAGACGGCAATGGAGATTGTTGCACACCACCTGAACCCTCTCACGCCCATCTGATTCGTCCCTGACCATGGCCAGGCTGAGAATGGCGGGTGCCAGTGGCGTGGGGTTATGGCAAGGCAGGCTTATGTCACACTGTGGACTTTGGGTCCCGATTGTAAAAGGTTTTCCATGCTCATCCAGGGGATGCTGCCTGTTGCGTTGCTCTCCGTCCATTACAATGATGGTGATGCGACCTCCGAAGGCCCCCAATTGGTCTAGTAACCCCAATGCCATCTTTGACATGCTGAGGTTGGATGTAAGTGGTTGGTCTGCCCCCCCCATATGACCTCCCTTGGCTACTGTCAGCAAGGAGTCTGTCGTAGAGATTACATCGCCAGGGAAGATGTCGATGGCTGAATTGGCCACAACCTGGATGTTGTTAACCCAAACTGGATCAGTGTTGGCAGAGGGGGTGCGCAGTCTAAGACCTTCAGGTTTCTCGCCTACGGCCAGGAATATGGAATCGGTTGGTTTTGAATAATCAGCGGTTAAATAATGGGGAGTGGGTGTTGCATGCGGGCGAGAGGGCCTGGAATAGTCATCTGACGACAACCATCGACTGTTGCCGCTACTGTTGGGCAATAATTGCAGGCAGGTATTGGGATTGATCACGAATTCCATCCTGCCTGACCCCTTCAAGGGGCTGTGGACAATGATTCTGTATTCTGGTTCATGGGAAGTCATGTGTGTTGAACCTTCCATGGGCTTTGAATGTGAACTTCAGGTGCAGCCTGCCTGTTGCTGTATGGTGGGATCTGTTCAGTGGCTGGGCAAGTCTGGGGCTGTATTCTGGGGGGCGTGGGGCCATGGGCCGGGAGGGGCGGGGGGCGAGGATGGGGCCATGAACTGGGCTGG
>CAYZFJ010000005.1:28253-35784 GCA_964477705.1 uncultured Myxococcia bacterium
TAAGTGGAATCTCGGGGGGCGCCTGGCTTTTTGGTGGGGGGGGGGGTGTGTGGGGGGGGGGGGGGGGGGGGGGGGTGTTGGGGGGGGGGGGGGGGGCCGGGGGGGGGGGGGGGGGGGGGGCGAGGATGGGGCCATGAACTGGGCTGGTTTTGGGGCTGGGCAGGCCAAGGGCTGGGCTGGTTTTGGGGCTAGGCAGGCCAAGGGCTGGGCTGGGTTTGGCAGAGGCCACAGACAACTGGGTGCCTGTGGAGCCCTGTGCGTCCATGCCATATCGAACCAGTTAAGGGCCGCCCATCTCCTGTTGCATCTGCTCCAGCTTTTGCCCAAGTCCTTCTAGTTCTTCGATTTTCTTATCCACCTCGGGATCTATGGTCTTCATCTCTGCCAGCAAAATTTTCTGGAAATCATCAAAGGCTGCCTTAACCTTGGGGGCAGCAAATGCCTTGTCCTGGGTTTGGGCCAGTTCATCCCTGAGCTGGGTAAACTCCATGAGGGTGCGTTCAAAAGCCTCCATGTTGTTCACACCCATGACCGTAGGATCTTTGAGAGGATCAGCACCTGCTGCCTTGGTTATGGTCTCTTTGGTATCGGTTCTGCCTGCGATGATGATTACGGTGGTGATGATGGGTGCCGCTGCAATAAGCAGCAGGAGTAGAATCCTGCGCATGAAGTCAATACCTCCATCAGATCGACCTGGGGAAATGCCTTCAGCGACATTCCATTGCCAACCTGTATGGTAAGAATGGTGCAGCAAAATACTTGAGTCCATCGGGCACCATAAAAAGGCGTCAATAGAGAAGATGTATTCGGTTGTGTCAGTAGAATAGGTGAGGCTGGATAGGGCAATGGTGCCAGTATCTGTTAACTGGGACTGCTGACAGTCAACTGTTCACCTTAAGCGGCTTGATGAGCTGATACTTGTCAGAGTGTCTCTGTGGTTGGAGGGGGGAGAATGGTGGAGAGGTATCCCCATGGTACGCCTTTGGAAGATACGGTCATTGATGATTTGTTCAGATACCTCATGAGGGTTGTCACAATGACAGCGCCAGCTGGGAGCATTCTCTTTCGTGTGTCAGGCAGGTTGTTGAAAAATGACCAGCCCTTCAAGGTGCGCTGTTGTTTTGGGGATGTTGCTTCACCAAGGAACTCTTCAAGGAATCCTGCGGTCAACTCCCCCCCATGCACCTTCGCACCATCATAGCTATCCAATCCCATACTGAGAGCACAGAGGGAACAGATGGTGCCCCCTGCTCCTGCCAGGGGCAGGGCGTGCATCCACTCCTGGTCTGTCATGCCTTCCCTGTTCAGAGGCAGCGTTTGTTCCAGAATGGCCAGTGCTTTGCTGGAGGCTTGAGCAATTTTCTCTGTAGAAACAGGGAGGTGCTCAATGCCCCACGATGATGCAGCAGCAGAGGCTCCTATGGTGCTGATGCTGGTGGCGTGCAGTGCGGCGTGTGGGATGGCTTGGGTGTGAGTGTGTGGGCTGTGGGCATGGTTATGGCTGTGGGCATGGTTATGGCTGTGGGCATGGTTATGGCTGTGGCTGTGGCTGCGGCTGCGGCTGCGGCAATCACCGATTTCGGTGAAGCAATTATCGGGGAACACCAGCTCCAGCGAACTGCCACCCAGGTCCACCACCATCCATTTGCAGGAGGCGCCCGTCATCCAGTTGTTTTGTGGTGGGGTCAGCGTGTTGCATACAGCCAGCCAGGTCATCATGCCTTCCTCGTCGCCAGAGAGGATGTACAAGGGGATCTCAAGCTCTTTAAGGAGATCTTCGATGGGGGCACGATTTTTCGCCACCCGCATCGCCTGGGTTCCGATGGCGTGCAGGGTGGTTGTGCCCTTTTCCCTGGCCATCTGTGCATATGTGGTGATGGCATCTAAGGTTTTGTTCAGGCTGGCTTGGGAGAAAAATCCCTGCTGTTGGGCCAGGTTGGTGCCAAGCCCGGTAATAGTGCCGCCTTCATAAACCGTCTCTATGGTGCCGTCTGCCATGGAGCGGCCAATAACTGCAACCACTGAGTTGCTGCCGATCTCCAGAACCCCTGCCAAGCAGGTGTTCTGGGGGGCATTGTTGTGCTTGCTGGGGTGGGAATGATGGTTATGAGAGTCCATGCAGACAGTTCACATCCTTTTTGGTCTCTGCTAATCGGTTATTAAAAATTTTCTGATTTATCGATTCATTAACCGAGTGATTGCAGTCGTCTATTTGAATGTAGCACGGGTGCCCCATGACGGTGCAGAGATCCCACTCTTGTCGAGAATTTTTACCTGGTGCTGACCATCTGAAGTCATGATGAAGAGCTTCTTACCCCCTTCTCTGGTGCTGCAGAAGGTGATGTACCTACCGTCGGGGGAGTAGGATGGCTCATCATTGCTGCCCTGGTCCTGGGTGAGCCTCTCAATCTGGTTTGTGGCCACATCTGCAGTGAAGATATCAAATTGGCTACGCTCATCCCGTGCTGTGAAGACGATTTTGTCTCCCTTGGGCGACCAGTCAGGAGTGGTGTTGTAGTTACCCCTGAATGTGACCCGTTTAGGGTCAGAGCCATCCGCATTCATGATAAATATCTGAGGGGTTCCTGAGCGGGATGACACGAATGCGATTCTGCTGCCATCGGGTGACCAGGCGGGGCTGGTGTCTATGGCTGGATTGTGGGTAAGGCGCTTTATGGTTTTTCCGCTGGCAGGATCCAGAAGGTAAATCTCAGGATCTCCATCCTTTGAGATTGTGGCAGCCAGTGTTTTACCATCGGGTGAGAAGCTGCCCCCAGTGTTCATGCCTTCATGGGCAGAGAGGAGCTTTGACTGCTTACTGCCGATTGTATGTAATACCAGGTCAGGGTTGTTTCTGGCATAGGAAGTGTAGACCAGCTTGTCGCCACCGGGAGACCAGGCTGGCAGGATGTTCAGGGTGTTGGTCCTGCTTACCAGGGTAAGGTTTTCGCCGTCGTGGTCTACTGTGTAAATACCACTGTTGCCATCCCTGGTCTTTCCTGCAAAAGTTATCTTTGTCCCAAAGATCCCCTCTTCGCCCGTAAAGTGCTTCATAACGTCATTGCAGAACCGGTGTACCTGGTTGCGCACATCGTACAGGGCAGTGTCGGCGCCTTTGAATGCCAACTCCACCCGCTGCCCCCTGTCAACACGATAAAGCCTTAAATCCAGGTTGACCTTGTCTCCTTTAGTGGTCACCACCCCTTTGATTAGTCCCTGTGCGCCCACATTGAACCAGTTCTGGAAGTTAATGTCGGTCACATTGAGGCTCTCTTTTTTAGGATCGAAGAAGAAGGCCCCGTCTTTGAGCACATTGAAGTATCCACTAATTTCAAGGTTGTTCTGCAATGTGGTCGTGACACTCTGTGCGATCTCTGTAGCCCGTTCGGACTGCTCGCCAGGCTGGATAGAAGGGATAGCGACCGGATATAGCTCCCGTTTAGGGTTGGCCACAACGATCTCCATGATGTTGCCATCGGAAAGAGCATCGTCGTCGGTGGCAGTGCTGGCATTGTTGGCGTTGGCGCCATTAGCGCCATCAGCGCTGTTGCTGGTGTTGCTGGTGGTATTGGTATTGTCGCCTGGGGTATCAGTATCTGCTCCAGGAGCGCTCTTCGCATCAGCTCCGGCTGTAGCAGGAGCATCTGGAGCGCAGTGCCCGGTCTGTGGAGTGATGGAGATCTGTCCGGCGCTAATCATAAGAAAAGCTGACAGTATGATGAAAAATCTCATGGTAAATTGCTCCAGGATTATTAGTTACTGCTCGTGGGAAGAGTGTGGTGCCAGCCCGTCCCTGCCCTTGATCGCCCCAATAAATTTTCTAATGTAGTTTCGATGAACCGGTGAACTGGATCTTCAGCTTGATACTGTTACCCAAGTTTTCCCCAGGGGGGAAGGCGCCAAGGGATTGATTCCCAAAATTCCTCACAAACCGCTGGATAGCCGTGACCAAGCTACCATCGAACTCACTGTTACCACTGGGAGTAAGGACTTTGTAGTTGTTGACTCTTCCATCAGCTGCGATCTCCACAAGGAGCCAGGCATTAAGCTTGCCCAGTGCTTCATTGGGGATGTAGGTAGGCACGCTCCAGACTTCCCTCAGAATGCGCTCCACCTGTGCCGCATAGATGCTGCCCGCCCTGGCTTCGTCAGCGTTCCCGAAGGGTGAGCCATCTGGATCCCCGTACAGTGGGGATGGCTTGACCTGACGCTGTCCTGTTCCTGTTGAGGGTTGAATACTGTCCAGAGCCTGCAACATGTTCTGTCGAGTTTCTTCCTCTTTTCTTCTCTTTTCTTCTTCCAGCTTCCGTTTTTTCTCAAGCTCCAGCTTCTTTTTGCTCTCCAGGTCTAACTCTTTGTTTTCTTCTTTGGCCTTGCCCAGGCTGACTGCCGGGGCTGGTTTGGCTGCTGGTGCGCTCTCCAGTCTGGGGAGAAGGCCGGGGGGCTTCTTGGGGCCTTTCCGGACTACCAGCTTAGCCTGGATGATGTTCTGGGGCTCAGCTGTCTGCTCAGCATCCTGGCAGGAACGGCCAGACAAGAACATCAGCACCACCAGGGCCAGATGCACCGCTATGGTACAGACCAACCCGAAGAAATGGTTTGTTCCGTCCTCGCCCACACGCATTTTGCCACTGCCGGAAAACAATCAGCTACCTTTCTTTGCGGCCTGCTTCTTCCCTTTGTTGCTTCCTGGAGCGGTTGGTGTCTCATCTGGAGGATTGGTGACCATCCCCAGAGTCTCTACGCCCGCATTTCGCAACCGGGCCATCACATCCACCACCAGCCCATATGAGAGTGCCTTGTCGGCCATCAGGTAGATCTCCCGGTCCTGCTTCAGCTTGTGATTATTGCCCAGCTTCCTGTCTAACTCATCCAGGCATTCGGTTTGTGCTCTACCGTCCCCACAGTCTGTGATCAGCTCTTCACCGATAATCACTTTGGAGTCCCGGTCTATGACCAGCACCAGCTTCTCTTCCTCGGAAAAATCCACCTCCCTGGAGTCGGTAGCAGGCAGATCAACCTCAACCTTGCGGAGTGAATCTGGTGTTTTCGGGTCGATCATGGGGGCGGTGACCATGAACACTATGAGCAGCATCATCATAACGTCCACCAGAGATGTTACATTGATGCTGGTGATCGGCTCGCCGACAGGTCCTAAAGCCATAGTCCTCCTCCTCCTCCTCCTTCGCCTTTATCTGAGGAAATGCCGCTTGACGATATTAATGAAGTCACTGTTGAATGAGTCCATTTCCATCGACAACAGGCGGAGACGATTGATGTAATGGTTGTAGGCGACGACGGCCGGTATGGCGGCGGCCAGGCCGATGGCGGTCGTGATGAGCGCTTCGGCGATGCCGGGGGCTACGGTGGCCAGGCTGGCTGAATGTTGGCTGCCAATATTCAGGAAGGAATCCATGATTCCCCAGACGGTACCGAACAGGCCAATGAATGGTGCAGTTGAAGATGTGGTCCCCAGCAGGGGAATCATCTTCTCTCGTTTGTTGATCTCTGCGGTTTGAGCCCGCTTCATGGACCGCTCAATCGTTTCGGCTGCTTCAGCGGCTTCCGCATGATTAAGGAGTGCCGCTCCTCCTGATAGATCGGTTGGTCTGAACTTATTCCCATCCTCTGTACCATTCCAGACACTTGCATCAGCAGCAGCTCCAGCGCCTGCACGAGCACCAGCACCAGCGACGGCGTTAGTGGTGCCACCAGCAGCTCTGCTGTGATCTGCTCCTCGAAGGGTCTTTACGTCATCATTTTTGATGCGCAGAAGCTCAGTATAACCGGCTGTAAAAAGACTGGCTATGGTGCTGTCATGCATTTCCTGGGCGGTCTTCTGGATGCTATCCATATTCTTCGATTTCCAGAATACTTCCTGAAACTCCCCATTAGCTTTTTGTGTTTTCTTAAACTGAATATACTTAAAGCCGATGATGTACCAGCAGGCTACGGAGAGGCCGACTAATAGCCCTAGAATGATCCATACAACCGTGCCTGATTCGATCAGGAGCTGAAAAAGGTCCAGTTCTCCCGTCTGGGCGATTGCGCCGGTATCGCTGCCAGTGGCTGTTGTAATAAGATTCAGGATTTCGAACCCGTTCACTCTTCCTCCTTTGATTCTTCCCCATTCTCTAACCTGGAAGAATGGCTGAGTATTTCCATGGAAAGGTATGCATCCTGAGGGTGGAGAAGTCAGTTAAAACATGGGGGCCATATCAGCCCTATTATGGAGTCCAAAGAACATCTGGTGCATTACAGCACCTAGTCTCGGTTATCACATACAGTAGGTATATCTGGGGCAGTTGTCCAAATTCCGGCCATGGGGGCGGTTAATTGGGGCGACTAGGGGAGGCACATGTTAAGGGTGAAGGAGGGGACAAGCTGTTAGAATCAGGTGTGCAGCCATGGCAAGCAATATCGTGACCCTGTCTCGGCATGGTATTCTTATGGCGCTTGTTCCTGGGTTTGCGGCTGTTTGACTGATTCGTTCTCCGTGGCATCCGTATGGCTGCATGGTATGCAGGCAGCATGTACTTGTGCCCAGCCGTTCGCTGGCACCGAGTGGCAGTGACGACAGCGGGCTTCGTAGGATTCCTTGGCACCTACCACAACCTGCGGGCTGTCAGCAGGAGCGGGCTTCCCGTCTATGAGCCGTTGGGACTTGGATGCAGGCTTGCCGCACTGGAGGCAGATGGCGTGCAGCTTGTCCACTTTTTCTGCCAGGCTCATGAGCATGGGCATGGGGCCAAAGGGCCGGCCTAGAAAATCCTGGTCCAAGCCTGCGATGATGACTCGCCGTCCACCCCTGGCCAGCTTTTCGCACACGGCTGGCAGGTCATCCCCAAAAAATTGTGCCTCATCAATACCTATCACCTGGGTTTCCGGGGCAAGCTTGGCCTCAATCTGGTGTGCACAATGAACTGGGATGGCAACATAAGTGAAGCCGCTGTGGGAGGTAATCTCTTCTTCGTGGAAGCGCTTATCCAGGCAGTGCTTGAAGACCTGTACTTTCTGCCGGGCAATGGAGGCACGCTTTAACCTTCTGATCAGCTCTTCGCTCTTGCCGCTGAACATGCTGCCGCAGATCACCTCGATTAACCCGTCGTTCCAGAAACTTTCCATGCTGCTTTATCTCCCGGTCATGAGCCGGTGGCTATCACTGGTACCGGCAGGAATGGCATTAAATAAACAAAATGCAATGCACAGGCTATCTTGTTGACACTGCACAGCATTACATCACACTACAACTCTCCGGACGGTGCTGTTTTGGCTCAGGACAAGTCATACTGTGCCCTTGTGTGCATACCGAAACGGTTGTTGTCAGGCATCTAGAATAATCCGTGGAGTTTGCCACGGTCAAGGCTCAATTTGGTAAAGAACGGCTTATTGGGGGGCGACGGCAGGCGGAGGGTAGAGAGTAGAGGGTGGTGGCTGGATGTGGTGGCTGGATGTGGTGGCTGGATGTGGTGGGCAATTGGAGACGGGATTTTTCAAATGGACCTGCCATGATGGTTGTTATGTGGTATTT